>DUPA01000254.1 GCA_012838515.1 Natronincola sp.
AATCGCCATAATTTGTCCAACCACTATGGAATGCTCACGGCTTCATGAAGAATTGATCAACACATATCCCGATTTAGGGTTATCTGTTCTCACTAAGGAAAATGAACCCTTTAGGCAAGGTTTAGTATTGTTACCGGTCTTTTTAGCCAAGGGACTGGAATTTGACGCAGTTATTTTACCCGATGTTAGCGAAGAGGTTTACAGCCATGAAAATCACCGACATTTATTTTATGTGGCTTGCAGCCGGGCTTTGCACGAGTTAAGAATGGTAAGTACAGAAGAACTTTCACCATTTATAAGCGGTGCAAATAATTGTTCATACGATGTTGTTGAACTTTCATGTAGTAAATGTTAGAATAAGTTTAGTACAAAGAAAACTGGAGGAAAGCAATGTACAATTAATCAATATGGTAAAAGTTGAATGCTGAAGTCAGACCTAGTCATTAGGTTATTTCGGTTGCCATATTGAGTAGATTTAAACGCTTTCTCACTCCATTTTCAACTCTGGAATAAGAATGCTTATTTGTCTGCTTGCCCTTGGCAAGCAGACTTTTTCTACCTTGGCAACTAGCTAAGGAGGTACAAATGCTAGTTATAAAAAATTTATCCCTTACTTTAACCCGTGATTTACGATTACTATTAGATGGTTTTAATTTTACCTTGGCGCAAGACGCAAAAGTCGCGCTTATTGGTGAAGAAGGAAATGGGAAATCAACATTACTTAAATGTATTGCGGAGCCGAAAACACTAGAAAGCTATTTAGAAATTGAGGGTGAGATTAACTGCCCTAATGAAATCATTGGATACTTACCACAGAGCCTAAGTGAGGAAATTTTAAACCTAGGTACTAAAGAATACTTTGATTCAAAAATAGATCATGAACTATTTGATTATGGGCTGTTCTATCGGATGATCGATGAAATGGAATTCCCGGAAGATCGGATTTCTGCAGATATTCGAATATGTAATCTCTCAGGAGGAGAAAAAATTAAATTACAGCTTCTGTGCGAAATGCTAAAGATGCCCACATTACTCCTTTTAGATGAGCCTACTAACGATCTTGATCTGAATTCTGTACGTTGGTTGGAGAGGTTCATCGATGGTCTCACAATTCCCGTAATGTTCGTATCCCATGATGAAGTGCTTCTAGAACAATGTGCAAATACGATTATTCATTTTGAACAGCTTGCAAGAAAAACTAAGCCTTTTCATACCGTAGCAAGAATGTCTTATGAAGAATATGTAGCTAACAGGGAAGCCCGAATTTTTAAACAAACTCGAATGGCCAATAAAGAAAAAGCCGAGTACGAAGCTAAAATGGAACGCTACCGTCAGATTTACCAGCGCGTTCATCATGAACAGCAAATCGTTTCAAGGCAAGATCCATCCACCGCCAAAAACCTAAAAGATAAAATGCATACAGTTAAGTCCATGGGAAAACGTTTTGAACGGCAAAAAGAAAATATGACAGAAAAACCTGACTTTGAAGAGAGCATCGAACTAAGTTTTAGCGAGAAGATTAGTATACCTAATGGTAAACGTATTTTAGACTTACAAATAGAGCATTTAAGAGTAGGTAACTTAAACTTGAGTAAGGACATTAGCCTTCAGGTTTTCGGGCCGGAAAAGCTCTGTATAGTAGGTTCTAATGGAAGCGGGAAAACGACGCTTTTGAGAGAAATTTTAAAAAGGTTGAAAAACAATGGAATTGCCCTAGGTTATATGCCCCAAGACTATGGTGAACTTATGCCAAATGAGCAAAACGCTATTGACTTTTTGGCACGGGGGAGTAGCAAAGAAGAAATAACT
>DUPA01000255.1 GCA_012838515.1 Natronincola sp.
AGAAAGAGGCTATTCCCCTAAGTTTTGAGGTATTCTCCTTTACGGCCCTCACTTCTTCGGAAAGGGTGCTACTTCCCGCGGTCCAACCTTCACCGTAAATCATGATCTCCGGATTAATCTTATCTAAGGCCTGACGAATTGCCTGCATGGTCTCTAAATGGTGCAAGCCCATCAAATCAAAACGAAATCCTGATATTTTATACTCCTTAGCCCAATAGGTTACTGAATCAACAATAAATTTACGCACCATTGATCTTTCATCGGCTAATTCGTTACCGCAACCTGATCCATTGGAAAATACACCGTCATGGTGAAGACGATAATAATATCCGGGAACCAGTTTATTTAAGTTAGAGGCAATACTATGGAAGGTGTGATTGTATACCACATCCATAATTACACCAATATTGGCCTTGTTTAGAGCAAGAATTAGTTTCTTAAGTTCCTTAATTCGCACTCTCCCATCGTGGGGATCACTGGCATAAGAGCCTTCAGGTAAATTATAATTAAGTGGATCATAACCCCAGTTATAGCCACTATCAGGATCTTTTTCATCAACTGTGGCAAAGTCAAAGACGGGCAATAAATGCACATGTGTAATGCCTAAATCTTTTAAGTGATCTAAACCCGTAACTACGCCGTCTTGTGTTTTCGTACCTTCTTCAATCAAACCTAAGTACTTACCCCGGGCCTCAACTCCCGAACTGGATGAACTGGAAAAGTCTCGCACATGCACTTCGTAAATTACGGCATCAACGGGATTTCTAAGTTTTAACCACTTTAGATCTTTCCATCCCCGAGGATTTGTCTTCTTTAAATCGACGATTTGTCCGCGCTCGCCATTAACTCCTGCGCTCCGTGCGTAAGGATCCACAACCTCATATGTTTTATTACCGTGGGTTACCGTATAATTATAAAATAAGCCTTCGAGGTTACCCTCGAGGGTGCACGCCCAAACACCTTTTTCGCCAAGAATCATGGGATGATTTTTGCCTTTTCCTCCCTCATCTTGGCTATATATGGTTACATTTACAATATCGGCAGTTGGAGCCCATACTTTAAAGACGGTTTTGCTTAAATCATAGCTAAAACCCAAGTCTAAGCCGGCATAATGAAATTTTTCACGAAAAGGTTCAGAAGAAAAGATCTGTCCGAATTGCACCTTCGAAGAACCATGTGTCTCATGCTCCACATAATAATCTGCCGCCAAATCGACCGGCTCTTCGGTTTTCAGTAAAAAACAGCGAGGATTCCACCCCTGGGGGCAGCAATACCTCACTTCTTTTAAAGCAATGGTCAGATCTGCGCCTTTCTCATTTTTCTTTTTTAATGTGAACCCCCAATACTCGTCTAGGTCCGCGCTCACAGGTAAATAAGTATAGACTCTGATTGAATCTAAGTCGTCTAAAAGCACCTGTTCGAGATATGGTTCGGTTTTAACATCGCTTTCTTTATAATATATTTTAGGATCATCTTGCATGAGCCAGATTTCCAGTTTTCCCTTATCGTCACTCCTATAAAACGGCACAAACCGTTCGCGACTAAAATCCTTTCGTTGCCATGGGTCTTCTTCGTTACCCCACCTTATGATAAATCCCAGTTCGCCTCCGTCTGTTATTTGGCTGAATGTTGTCCTTGCGATTTTTCCGTATCCATCTTCGTCACTGAACTTCAATGGAATACCTTCTTTATCGCCTTGCCATAACCACAGATCCCAGCCTTCGTAATCATCATCATAGCGGTAATAATGAACTATTAAATCAAGTTCTTCAAAAACGCGTAAATCATCGCGTAAATTAGTAGGGGGGGCTAAATAAATTTGCGGATCACCTGCCACTAACCAGATCTCACCCACATCACCAATGAAGTTGTTGATATAGCGATCTAGATCCACATCTTTTTCCCAGGCTTTACCCCTAATGACAAATCCGATTTGTTCGTGCTCTAAAGCCACCTCACAAATGGCAACCTTACCAAAGCTATCCTCTTCAGTAAAGGAGATCCACCGCCCTGCATGCCCTTGTGGCCAGAGCCAAACACCCCAAGAATCATATACTTTGTCATCGCGATGATAGTGGATAATAATCTTACGCATCGAGATTACCTCCTATTGTGTTATTCTTAAATTAATCTAGCGTTAGCAGTTGAACCTTGCCAGTTTTCTTGTTAAGATTAAATTGAGGCATGACTCTTCTGCGGACTTCTTACGAAGTTAACGCTTTGACCGAAG
>DUPA01000256.1 GCA_012838515.1 Natronincola sp.
AGCTCTTTGACTAAAGCTTGATATAATACAATCTGTTTCTTACTGAGCTCAGTATAAGTCTCTGACTCTATTTTTTCCGGCAGATCAGGAATAATGGTCTTATCGGTTTTTAAACGTCTCAAAATAAAGGGACTAATCACTTTACGCAGCTTAGAATATCCACCATTACTTTGGTTTAAGGTCTTGGTTAATTCTTTAAACTCCTTAGTCGAGCCTAGAAGTCCTTTGTTTAAGAAGTCAAAAAGAGACCAAAGATCAGATAAGTTATTCTCAATGGGAGTACCGGTTAAAGCCACCCTTGCCTTTGCCTTAAGCGCCTTTATTGCCCTTGTTTGTTTTGTACCGGGATTTTTGATTGCTTGTGCCTCGTCTAGAATAACAAGATTCCATAAAGGGCTTTGGAGCTCTTCTAAGCGCATGGCCATTCCATAGGTTGTGATGAACAGGTCAATGGAAGGAGCGCTTAGATCAAAACAATCCTTACTGCTGTAAATTGCTTGATAACTTATTTTAGGAGCAAAGCGCTCCAGTTCTTTTTGCCAGTTGCCCATTAATGAAGCGGGAATGATTAAAAGGCTTTTACCCTGAGAAGTGCCGCGTATTTGCTCTAAGAGGGCGATAACTTGTACGGTTTTACCTAAACCCATATCATCGGCTAGGCAGGCACCTAGGGACAATTCTTGCATAAACTTGAGCCAGTTAACTCCTTCTTGTTGATAGGGTCGTAGATTTGCTTTAAAGTCTGAGCCTAGTTTTACATCTTCGATTAATGGAGGGTTAGCCAATTTGTTGGCAATTTCATCTAACCACTCTCCATTAGTTACTTCGATGCTAACTTCCCCTTCTGATATTTGTAAGCTTTGGTTAAGATTTAACTCTAAACGCATGGCTTCAGTTATAGTTAAATTTCCGGCTTTAGCGAGTGTTTGGGCTTTCTCATAAGCAGCTAAAGTTGCTTGCAGATTTTCTTTGTTTACTTCAACCCATTTGCCTTTAATTAAGGAAAGGCCTGAACTTTCAGTGAGCAGGCTTCTTAACTCTTCGGCACTTATCTCTTCATCTCCAAAGTGTAAGCTGGGGTTAAATTCTAAGAAAGCATCGAAGCCTACGAGGGAGGGTTTCTTTTCTCCCACTTCTATCTTTAGGCCGAAGCTACCTGATTTTTGTTTCCACCAATTTGGAATTCTGCACAGTATGCCTGAGTTTTCGTAGAGGGGTACTTCTTGTAAAAAGGTGTATGCTTCGGAGCTTGTGAACTTTAAAGGACTGAAAAGCTCGCCGCTTTCCATAAGTTCAGAGATAAATGAACTTTTTTCCGCGGCTAAGCTCACAGTGGATAGTAGCTTTAACAGTAGCTCATCTTGTCCCTTGTACTCTAAAAGAGCATTTTTCAAAGGAGTATGGGCTCCTTTTTGAGAACTGTAGGTGGCTAAAAAGGCAAAAGGATATTCTTCGTTATCTTTATTCTCCACTAAGTGAAAGTAGATTCGTCCGAAAACGGTGATGTTCTTGTTTTGTGCACGTAAAAACTCTGCCACAGTCCCGGGGTAGGAGGCAATTTCCTTAGCAAAAACTTCATTTAAATCGGAGAACATCTTCTCTAGCCAAGGGATAGTAATGAACTCCATGCCGAGCATAAAGGGAACTTTATTTACTAAACTTTGCAGATCTTCTTTAGCAGCTTTAACTATTGTTTGTTCCCTTGTTATTTCCAGATTTGCGGTTTTACTCAAATGTTTTAAGAAGCTTTTGGAGATTGTATTTAAGTAAAGTAAAGAAGGGGCAAGGTTCGAATCAAACTCTAAAAAGCCCAGATAAAAGGCGAATTTTTCTCGATCTTGTCCATGTTTATTATAAAGATCCAGAAGTTCTTTATTACTTTGAGTTACTTCATTTTCCCCTATTGGTTCAGTCTCTAAGTTGAAACCATGTTCACCAAAAGTTGCTATCAGTCGCTTGTGATCTGCTTCCATAATGACCTCGCTTTTTCGTGTTGCTTGTATTATAACATAAAAATAAAGGCTTCTCAGTGCAGGATAAACGAGTGAAGTTATTTTTGAGGGGGTGGTGGATTATCCTCCGATTTAATTATTTACCCAGGGAAAACTTTTAAAAAAGCACTTGCTAGCAGGGTTGCTGATTACAAAAGATGACATTCTTTTTGGAGTGGAAGGATAAAGATCTTGACTGATGCAATTTGAAGACCAATAAAGGCAGAGGCTTTAATCGCTTTGGTTCTGCTTAACACTTTCGTAGCTTTCAGTTATTGTTCCTCGTTAAATATATATTGCCACAACTACTTATTATCGGGATCTACAATCAAATATTCCCGAATGCCGCTTTGCATATAAAAGTCTAGTTTTGTCACTATATCTTTGCTTCGTGAAGAAGGTGAAACAATTTCCACTACTAAAGTTGGGGTTCCTTTGTATTTACCTCCTTGGGAGACGTTTTCTTCATCGCAGATGACCTTTAAGCGCAATATCTAAGGGACTGGTTAAAGGCCGGCATGGATGCCTATGAAGACAGCGCAGAAAGGATTTGAATACTTTTCCAAAGATTACTTTGTGGTTAAAACTCGGTGATACAATCCGATACAGCTTGCCATTAATAAGCTCGTAACGTTGCCCTGATGTGTTAATAATGCTTTCGTATTCTTCAAAATTAAGGCGTTTTTTGATATTATAAGATGCTTTAGCCTCGTTGATAAAATATTGGTCCGCTTCGCGATAGGATATAAATTTGGCACGTTTCACCATTCTCGGTGACAATAATATCATCTTTTTCGCACAGCACTAGATACTTACCAAAAGCATTCTGTAAATCCATAGAATTAACCTACATTTTGAGCCCTCCTTATTAGCCAAAATATATCAAGTATAGCTAACTCGGTAAAGAAGTATTAGCTAGCCGATATATGCTATTCTAGGTATATTCCGGCGTATCTGGTCTCTTGTCGCAAAGAAAAGAAGCTCTCGTTAGGGCAAACCCTTAGGTAACGTACCTGAGGGTTTTTAATTATTTTCAATTAGAAAGCAGGAATGCGCATATTAGTAGCGAAAAATGATATAATATATAACAAACGGGGGTGTTAATGTGCTAAGTTATATAAGGCTGAGAGACTTTAAGTCTTTTTCTTTCATAGAATTAGATTTACGTAAGGCTTATGGAGAGCCCAAAGAATGTGTTTTCATTTACGGAGAAAATGGATCAGGTAAATCTAATCTCATGTCTTCTATTGCGTTTTTGAGATTATCGTTTGAAACGCTAAGTAGGAATATCGAACTGACCAAAATCTCTAAAGATCTTGAAGAATTAGAAAGCTTATCTGAAGAAATGCGGGAAAGGGTCATATTTGGTATTTTGGGGGCTTCTAATTTATCATCTTTGGTCAAAAACCATCAGATGATAGGTTCAGAAGGGCCTATGTCTTTAGAGTTAGGTTTTAGATTAGAAGGGTATGATGGAAGCTATTTCATGGAATTTAGCGGTACACAAATCGTGCGGGAAGAATTGAATTATCGTATTCGCAAAAGGCAAGGTAAGTTGTTTTCCCTTGACGCAAATGGGAAAACGCTGAGCCCAACTATCTTCCAAAATAAAGAGTATAAGAATGAACTTGAGGAAAACATCGATAAATATTGGGGAAAGCATACTTTTATGGCAATTCTATTTAATGAAATGAAGCAGAAGAATGCAAAATACCTAGCAAAGAATCTGGGAAAAAGTTTGCTTACGGCTATCGATTGGTTGGATTCTATATCTTATTTATGTAGGCAGCCAAAAGGGGAGATGGGGAAGGTTAGAACCCCCTTTAAAGTGTTTATCGACTTAGAGGAGGGAACCGCACCAAGTAAAGACAAAGCCAACCTTGAGGTGGCAGAGGAAGCTTTAAACACATTCTTTACGCGTTTGTATTCTGACGTTAAGAAAGTTTTTTACAAGTATAAGTCAACTGATAATGGAATCTCTTACAAATTATATTTTTCGAAATTAATTAACGGAAAGAATCTGGATATCCCTGTGGATTTAGAATCTACGGGGACGCGGAAGTTATTACATGTATTCCCTATTCTTTTTGCTGCCGTTGCCGGCCAAACGGTACTCATTGATGAGATTGATAATGGGATTCATGATCTGCTGATTTGCAACCTAATGGAGTATGTTAGCGAATCCTTAAACGGTCAATTTATTGCAACAACGCATAATACCTTACTTCTAGAAAAGTTACCGGCTGAAAATGTTTATATGATAGTAGTGGATCCGGAAGGTAATAAAGAAATTCTTTCAATTGTTGATTATGAGAAAAGAACCCAAAAGACCAATAATATTCGCAAAAGATATTTAGATGGCGCTTATGATGGAATACCGTACACGGGATATTTAGATTTTCAGGAGTTGGTTGATGATGTAAAAGTTGCAATCGGAAAGGATTTGGACCCGGAGGATTCGTTATGAAACAAATGAAACGATTACGGGTTATGACTATTGTCCACGGAAAATCCGAATATAATTTGTGTTCTAGTGTTCGTTCGAATCTCCGGCTTCCTCATGAAATAATAGCGCGTAAAAGAGGAGCGAATAGTATCCAAATAACAAGTTTATTAAATCAGTTTAATAAACCGGATTTTGTGTCGTTTGAGGGTTTTGTTAAAAAATATCCGTATGTGGGTGTAGATAAGAAAAAAAGAAAACTTTTAAATTTCAGGATATTTCCCATTATGGATGTTGACGATTGTAGTTTAGGACAAAAAGAAGCATATAAGAAAAAGGAAATGTTTTGGGGGCATTGGTTATATGACTATATTACTCCAATCTATAGTGACCCGAACTTAGAGGAGACTATGCGACAAGCGGGTATAGGAGTCACTAAGAAAAAAGATTATATTAGAATATTTCCCACAAATCATGGTGACTTGAACTTAGAAATGGCACGAACATTTTTGGACAAGCTTCGCAATTGCAGATGTACTAATTTGGATAAATACGTAAGCTATTGCTTAGATATCGTGGATGGTAAAGTTCCTTGAGCAATTGTTTGGTTAGTTTATTGAAAATAGGGTGTCATGTCATCACTATTAGACGAAAAGAAAATCTGTTTACTCGCGGGGCAAAGGCCGTTCAACATATTTTTATTCAACAACAGTGCCCGAAATAATAGAGCAAAGGGCAAGGGTCCATGTTACAATTCCGGACATGATGATAAGATAGTACTATAGGAAATGAAGATTAATCATGTCCAAAGTTCGTCAACGTTACGATGAAGATTTCAAAAAGAATGCTGTTAAACTTAGTTACGCTACTTCCAAAACCATCAAAGACTTTGCAGCTGACCTGGGAATCAATCCCGCCCTTATCTACAACTGGCGAAAAATTTATACCAATACCGGAGATAAGACCAAGCTAGCTGAACAAGAGGATTCTCTAAGGCAGCTCCAAATTGAAAATGCCGTTCTAAAAAGGCAAGGCTATACAGCATCCTATAAAAGAGTTTCCGAGATCATGAAACGACTAGGATTAGTCTCTATTCATAACAAACGTCGTCAACGCTCTCTCACGGACAGCCGCAATGCCAAGGTTAAGAATTGGGTGAATTTAATTCAAGGTTTGAAAAGCTTCGAGCCATTCCAGGTCATTACAAGCGATATAAGTTATGTTAGAACTTTGAATACCTTTGTAAAGTAAGGGACGTGGCTACAGGCATTGTTTTAGCGCATACAATGGCCGGAAACATGAAAGCCGAATTGGTAACGGCTACAATAAAAAGGGCTAAAAGGAGATGGAGCCTGCCGGAGGGCTGTATACATAGCGATCTCGGATCGCAGTACACGGCTAAAGAAATTCAGGCTTTACTAAAACAGTTACAGTTTCAACAAAGCTTCTCCCGGGCAGGGAAACCCGGGTACAAAAACGCTTAAGATATCTTAGTCCAATAAAATGGCTAAATCAGTACTCGAAACAGCTTCTAGTAAGTGTCGCTTGGCAAGTGTCCGGAAAAGTGTTGACAACTCATAAAGTCCAACAAAAGTGCCATATTGCTGAAATGCATAGACAGGATAAAGTTACACAATATCAATCTATTATTGTACTTTATTATTTTGGTGTATGCAGTAAGTTTATAGCATCAAAGTAAAAGAATAAAACCGGCTCAGAGCTTTTTAGCTAAGAGCCGGTTCTTTATTTGTTTAAGAATGCTTTATACATTAATTCGAATCTATTGGTCCGCTTAAGAATCTAAAGTTGTATGAGTATTTTTTATATAGCGCTTAAGTTGTGTGTAAAAATCCCCTCGAGTACCTGCAAGAACGATTACCACAATTTTATCAGTATGCTCTATTATAGTGTAAGCGATCTCATAACTGATTCCTTTATGGCGGAGATCATAGCAGTATACTCCGGTTAAGTCTCCTGTTTTAGCATCTCCTATATACGGATCTTTACCAATGTCAACCACTGCATTTTTAAAAGCATTTTTTAGATTCTTATTTTTTATTTTTTTAAAGTAACGTGAAGCACCCGGGGCTATTCGAATTTGGTACACAAACTACTCCTCTGAACCGAATACATCTTCAAAGCTTTCGCTGGGCTTGGTTCCAAGTGCAATTTCTTCTGCCTCTTTAAGCATTTTCTGTGCCCCTTGCTTAAAATTGGCTCGTTCAATTCTAAATTGCTCCATTAATTTTTGACCGCTTAAGCCTTGAGAAATAAGTTCTTCCAAAAGTTCTTCAGAAAAGTCATCTCCTAGATTTCTGCGGATCGGTCTAATGATAACAGCACCATCTTTGAGTGCACATTCCACCTCATTACCTAGGTTGAGTTTCTCGTAAAATTCTAGTGGAATTGTGATCTGGCGCTTTTTTGACACCCGAATAGTCTTTTTATTCATTACATCACACTCCATTGTTGCAACTACCATCTCAATCCCTCCTAGTATATGATTACTAAATAAAGTTATACGCTAATCCTCGAAATAATTATAACAAAGAAACAAAGAAAGTGCAAGAACTAGGAAGATGGATTGTACATAATTGTACCTGTTTTACTTGAAAAAGAGTATTTTTTCGCAGTCAAGTCCATAATTTATGGAATGGATGTGATGTACATAATGAAAAGAGTTTATTTTTTATTGTTTCTGATTCTATTTACGGGTCTTGCCTTCGCTGAGGCAGAGCCTAAGTTTACCCGGTTTGTAGTACCGGATAACTATTTTGAGCTTCCCGTTCCGGATGGCTGGGAGTTTGTAAGTGTTGAATGGCTTGGGGAGAGGACTTATTTATTTTCCCCGGCTAAAGTAACAAGGGAAGAACTTGAGCGGGGAGTTGATCTTGAGGCGTCTTTTAAGGTAAAGATATCTAGAATGCCTGAGGAAATGTTGAGTCTAACTTCTAAAGAGTTGATGGAGCTAAATGTTGAACATCTTGAGAACGGTTATAGGCAAGGGGGATATGATATTCAATGTGAACTTGGGTAAGAGAAAACACTTATGGGGATTGACGGTTATACGGCATCATTAACCATTGACAATGGAAACCCCGATTTTCTCTTCATTGGTTTACAAGGTAAACTTGCTTATGAAGTGCAGTATTCATGTGACGCGGATAAAGTGGCAAAGTATGATCCTTTGCTTTTTAAGATGTTAGAGGGAATGCGCCTTTTAGATTATACGAAGAAGGAAGAGCTTGTTAGGTTCAAAGACGATAATAATCAATTTTCCCTTTTACTACCTAGAAGTTGGTCAATGAAACAAGTAGATGACGGTAAGGTCGCCCAGCTTTTTATCTCTAGAGAGGCAATAAAAAAAGATGATGATCTTTTTAAGGTTGGTGTAACCATAACTAAAATAAGGCAGGCATCTAATAATTTTAAAAACGTAAGATCAGATTCTGATTTGGTAAAGCTTTGGGGCAGTTTAGTGCTATATCCCACGGAAGATATGGATATGAATTTGTTTGAGTTTAAAGAGGCCGAAATTGACGGTAAGTTTGGTTTTGTTGCTGAAAGAAGCATTCATATTAAAGGCTTTGATTTTTACGAGCAAGAGATTCATATTATTTTGGCCAAAGATGATAATTTGTATGACGTTGTTTTAGAAGCACCGGTAATGGAATTTGAAGCATATAGGGATATTTTTAATCAGGCAATTGATAGTTTGATCCTTAATTGAGTGACTTTGGGCTATGAGAGTATGTTGAATAAATAATTTAGTATAATGGAATAAGTCCGGCTATATGCCGGACTTATTCCATTATGGGCAATTTTATATGGGGATGTTAGTATCTTATTCTATGTATGTTCTTAAATATGGTATAAGTTCTATGGTAGACTTAAAAGCCTTAGTATTAGGTGGATTGTTCGATTATAGGTAGGTGAAGGAACTTGAGAATCTTATTGATTATGAACAAGATCTTAGCGTCGAAATTAGCGCATTTTCTTTCGTATTCCGCGAGGAAGTTCGGTTCAATATAAAAGATTTTCTTTGAAGGCATAACCTCGAATCTGCTACCTCCAACCCAATAAGCCCTTTCGTTTTTGCATGTTCTAAGTTCTTGTGCCATAGGTGGTAATGCGTATGTGTAGTAAAAGGCGAATTTAGTGCCGGTGGCCCAGAGGAAGGGCTCTACTTGAATATATCTGCGCTCGCCTTGATCGTTTACTACAGGAAAAATACCATAGGGCCTAAGTAACCTATGTATAATCATTTAACTTCTCCTTCCTGAAATTTTGTCTGCCTCATATTTGAGGTCCTTTTCATTTTTGAAAGTTTGAAAAAGTTGATGTACACAACCATTATATATTAATTTGCAATTAAAGGCAACATATTAGGTTCCTGCACCAATTCAGATAATTATAAGGCTTTTAGCTGGTTGCTTTGGCTTTAAAGCGCCTGAAAATACGGAAAAAGTTGTTGTCCAACGTTTATGGTATCTTTACCTATCGTGCTCCGATTTTGCCATATTTTATGGTAAACACTTAAGCAAAAAGAGGAGATTACCACATGTTATGTATATGAGAAGGCGAGTGACATGTTTTTACCATAATTCATGTAAAAGCACCCACGTAATATTTTTCAAATGTGATTACTTAGTTATTTGTCGAAATTTCGAACATTTAGACAATGCGGGTTATGAGTTTGTGAATCTTTCAACAATTGGGAGGGTATAGTGAAATATCATGGAAGTTAAATCCATTGCGGATAAGGTATTTTAAAGAAGGGTTTCATCTTGGTTTCGGGAAAGTATATCAATGGATTTTGAATAATAAAGGGTTGCCATAACCCAGGATGGTAAGTCTAAAGAAAGGATCCACCTTGCTTCACCGCATATGAGTGCAGAAGGCTTCGAACAAGAATATATTGAAGAAGCTTTTAAGACGAATTGGATTGCTCCACTAGGGTTTAATGTCGATAAATTTGAGGAAGAACTAGCGCAAAAAGTAGGAGTTAAATATGCGGCTGCATTATCTTCCGGTACTGCAGCTATTCATTTTTCATCAGGGAAAACAATCTAGTGTTTTACCAATCACTTACTTTTTCCGCGAGTGCTAATCCCATAAAATATCAGGGTGCAAAGCCGGTTTTTATCGGTAGTGATCATACATGGAATATGTGTCCTAAAGCACTTGAAAAAGCTTTGGAGAAATACACAAATGATGGTAAGAAACCCAAACTCAAGGTGGCATCTCTAAAGCAGAGGCAGATCAGAAAGCATTTAACGAATACGAAGAGTATAATAAAACTCATCCACGATCAGACTTTGAGCTTCATGTTAAAGGTATCTAGGGTCTAGGAATATGAGGAATAATAGAAATATTAT
>DUPA01000257.1 GCA_012838515.1 Natronincola sp.
GCTTGACTACAGATAAAAACTGTTCAGCTTCACTTTCAGTTAAAACTGCAGTAGGTTCATCTAGAACCAATACTCTTAGATTATCTTTATCAATTTCACGAGCAATTTCCACAAACTGAAGATGACCAACGGGCAAAGCCGATACGGCTAACCACTCATCAATGCCCATACCCAATTTGTCTAGGGCCTCCCGCGATTCACTTCCCATCTGCTTCCTGTTTAGCGTTTCAAGTCTCTTACCTAATACGCCACTAACGAGATTAGGTTTTGTCAGTTCCCTATTCAGTTTAATATTTTCCGTTATGGAAAACCCAGGCAATAACATAAATTCCTGATGAACCATTCCAACCCCAAAAGAAATCGCATCTGTGGGCGATTCAAACTTAACTTGGTTACCATCAATTGAAATTTGTCCGTCGTAACCGCCGGTCTCAGCGATCACTGACATCCCAAAGAGAATATTCATCAGGGTGGATTTGCCCGCACCATTTTCCCCCACTAGACAGTGGATTTCTCCACTGCGCAAGGTAAGATCTACATCTTTTAATACTTGAGTTCCGTAATATGCTTTAGAAATGTTTTTCATCTCTAGCGTAGGAACACTCATGCAATCCGCCTCCCAATTTTTATTCATTAACGTGAAGCTGCGGAGGATAGCCTCAACAAGAGGGCAGTTCCTCCGCAGCATGTGCTCTGTTTTCTATTTAGAATATAACTGATGGGGAAACTACCAGGTAGAAGTTTCCACCAAATCCACTATCAGATAAGGACAATTCTACATCAGTAAATTCATAAATTGCTGCTTCTACTGCTTTCACATCACCAAAATCAAAACCTGTATCAAAGTGCCTAATTACCATTTCAACGGCGGATTCAATATAAACCATGTTTACAGGTGCCTTCCATGTTGCAAAGCGACCCGTGCCACCCTTCGCGGAAATTTTATCAGAAATCTGTGCGATTAGATAGTCTATATCTCCCGCTTTATCGGAAGGAACCTCAATACCTAATGCTCCCGGATATCCATGATAGGGACTTGGACAACATTGTTCAACAAAGATGATTCCGGCATCTAAAGATGCACTAATAGCAGGTTCCATCATACCACAGTTAGTACCAAAGAAAGCTATATCTTTTCCGTGCTGCGAAACTTGACGGGGAATATCTTCTAAAATGAACTGTTGAGTTCCTGTTAAACCAGAATCACCCATGGGATCCGGAGTAGTTACTTGAATAACTTCTAAGCCTATTCTATCTGCTTCAGCCTTCATACTGTCATATCTCTCGGCAAGAAGCTCCATTGACATATGCCGTGGGAATGAATAGTGAAGAATCTTTGTAGCTCCCATTTCTTTAGCTAGTTGAGCCATGGTGACGCCGCGTTGAGGTTGATCCATTTCCAACACCAGATCTGCAGCTTCAGCAACGATATCCGGTGCTTCATGGGGCGAGCCCATAATCAACAGAATATCGTCCCTAAATTCACGCACTGTATTAAATGCTGCAACAGTACCCGGAACAGATTGAACAACGATAATTGCCTTAACTTGTGGATCCATGGCGAATTGTACAATTTGTCCGATTACTGTTTCTTGCTCATTCATAAAGTTATCAGGATAGGTAACATGAATGACTGAGCCCGGATAACGCTCAGCCATTTCAACACCTGCGCGGTATTCTTCTTCACCTTGAGAAACGGTGCCGGTTACTAAACCAATTTTAAAAGGTAGACTAGCGGCACTTGACATCCCTACGATGCCAAAAAGTACAATGAGAACCACAACTAAACTTAACTTCTTTTTCATTTTTCTTTTTCTCCTCCCAATTTAAACATAAACAAATTTCTATATGTAATTCTATTGATATGTACGATTTCCTTTATTTAAACAGTTAAATTTACCGAAAACGCTCAAAATTAACAGTAATTTTTTGGAAGGAGTGTTTTCCGCGGACAAAAAAACAAGGAGCTTTATGTGCTCCTTGCTCAATAATAACCCCACTAATCTCTAGTTATCTGCCCTTCTGCCTACATAATAAGTCTCAGGTGGTCCTAAATAACTTGCGGCGGGTTCTTTGCCTTCCGGATATATTACAATTTTCTCTAGAACGAATCCAGGGCTTATGGCGTGCAATTTTATTGTATTCAATCCTGAATTACAACTAATCTTGGTACTATGGCGTCTAATATTATCTAGTACACCTGCAGCCCATTGGTGACCCAAATCCCCAACCTTTTGCCCTTCGGGAATAGTATTAATTAGTTCTACTTCTTTATCATTTACTTGCAACCCATAATACAATACATTATCGGTAGTTACGGGGTTTGATGGTTGCATATATAGTTCTAGTTCGTAAATGCCGCATTTATCAACTGCAAATTGATATTCCACACATGGTGAATCTTTACCGGCATTAAAATGTTGTGTTGTGGGAAATGCCTTTAGAGCAGATAGGGTTTTTCCATATCCATCGATTACCTTAAATTCAGCAACTACTTCACCATTTTTCTCCACATCATGTTTAGCATAATAGTGTTCTGCTTCTATGGAGATATAATTGTTGACCTGAACAAAGGTTTTATCAGGCAATCCGGTTATATCCGGTTGCTTAGCATCCACAATGATTACGCATCTACCAACGGGCAATTTCACCTCTATTTGCGCTTCGTTTTCGTTATTCATTTTGCTACGATCTATGCTTACTACAATTTTCTCCGTTACCTTGTCTTTGCCATCTAATGTTCCCTCATAACTAGAACACGATATCCATGGTGCTTCACAGGAGATTTCATAGGAAGCCTCTAGATCACTGACACTACTAATGGAAAATGATGCTTCGGAAACATGCGGTTGTTTGAAATCGTCAAGATAAAGTTTGTTAACATGCCAGCCACTACCCTCAGAATGTTGCATTGTGCCATCTACAGATACAATTAGCCTAGGTTTTCTCGCAGGCATAACTTGCATTAAAATTGGATTTTTACATTCATCTTCATTCCAATGAGTAAATCCGATATGCTCAGACAATCCCATGCCATACCATTTACCATCTTCCATAGTATGATATTCATCAACTAATTCTTGATCACGTACCATACAAGCTTTAACTTGCTCTGCTAATTTATTGGCTTCCATACTACTTAGTTGTGCTACATAATGATTTTTGCCAGCCAACAATTGCATTTTCTGCAGATTTAGATTTCCCATTGCTGGATAATAAACTAGAGAGAAATACCCAGGCAAGACCTGATCATCTATTCTATTATACAAATCATCTGCTTCATCCATTAGGTTCTCAATGGTTGCAAGAAGCCTGTCTGTTTCTTGATAATTAACTGGATGATACACATCAGAGTTCATTGCTTCAGGTCGACGATTATGGGCTATCTTAGTATACCCATCCAAAATTCGATGGATTTGTTCTAAATCAGCTTCTTCTAATAAATTACCAAATTGCTGCTCGACCCATAACTTAGTATACTCATAAGTAGTATTAATAGCATTTGTTCCCCAGCGATCAAAATCATAGGCTAAATCTAAAAAGTAAGCTAAAGGAAATTCTTGCGTGCAAATATCGCCCACATTTACTACCCAAAGTTCACGAACTCCAAAATCATAAGTCGCGCTCATCTGCTCCCAAATTTTCGGTAAATAGGAGCTATTAATCCATTCGTACGATATTGGCCATCCATGATAGTCAAAGTGATAATACATGCCATAACCGCCTTTGTGTTGGCGCATCTCTTCTGTAGGCAATGTTCGAGTATTTCCAAAATTATCATCACAAAGCAGTATGATAACGTCTTCTAGTTCTTCTGAACCAATTAAGCCAGGTGTGTCTCCATCACCATAATAGAAAGGTTCCACTTCTTTATACAGTGCCAGCATTCTTGATACTTTGTCTAACTCCGGATTAACATTTTCTCTTATCAAACGATTCTGCGTCTGCAGCACATCACGAAGGAGGTTAATGTTATCGGCTAGGGTGGCCTCTTTTTCCATAATAGCAGTATCCGCCTCGCCCCTCATGCCTACTGTTATCGTATTTTCAAACTTTCCACTACGTTTTAAGCCATCTTCCCAAAAACGAGTAATACCTTCTTCATTTGTCTGAAAGTTCCAAGCATCACCGTAGATTGAGTCTTTTCCTCTTAGGTACTTATACTCTTCTCCTTGGCGTAAACATGGCTCGTGATGAGATGCTCCCATGACAACACCATATTCATCGGCGAGTTCAGCATTGGCCAGTCCCGGACCATCATCGTAGAAACGAGCAGACCACATTGCCGGCCATAAATAATTTCCTTTTAGACGAAGCAATAACTCGAAAACCTGATCATAGGCCTTGGCATTAAATCCACCAAAGTTTTTTTCGCACCAATTTCCAAACGCAGGCCACTCATCATTAATAAAGAAGCCTCGATAGCGAACTGAAGGTTCCTTTGATACGTACTTATATCCATTTTCAAAACTATATTCGTCTCGCTTCTTAGGTTTCACACTATTCCAATTAACAAAAGGCGATACTCCTAACATCTCAGAAAGACGGAACAAACCATAAATGGTTCCTCTTTTATCACTTCCCGCGATGACAAGAGCCTTATCCACCCCATCCCATGGAGCATCAATGACCTGCATAATAAATACTTCATTTTTTTCCCTTATTTCATCTAAATCAACCAATGCCTGTTGCGACAACTGATTTAAAACGGGACTTCGATCTATCGTTCCAAAGATCAATGCATTCGATCCTAATTGTTTTATATTTTCTGTTGAATTGGGATTAACACCAAACACCAATTCTATATCTTTCATAACCTTATCTGCTATTTTGTGAACTCCACTATATGCCTCTTTTTCCTTAAGCCAAAAAGCATCCTCAGTTAATTCGCTAGCGTTAATAGTAAACTTCATGTCAGCCTCCCCTAGTTCTTGTATAGTATGTCTCTTATTTTAGATTATCAATTATCCTGAGTGTATAATAATTCCTGCTTAAGTAAGTAGAATGATTTAATCTTCAGACGCTGTTACAGTAATACCCCGTTCTTCAAATACCGTTTGTGCAACCTTTAAGGCGTTAAGCACACGGGGAAAACCCGTATACGGAAGAAGATGCATGATGCAACCAACAATTTCTTCTGGGGTTAAGCCAACATTGAGTCCTGAATTTATGTGAATCTGAATTTGGGGCATTCCTTGGGCAACTAATCCTGCTATCGTCGTAAGAACTTTTTGCTTGTTATCTAAACCGGGTCTGGTGTAAATATCACCAAAAGCATATTCCACCACAAATTTACTGAGATCAGGTGCCAAATCCTTGAAACCCTCACCTATCTCCATTTCACCAGTGGGGTTTTCATCATTATGAAAGCGGGTAAATTCCTGTATCTTATTGATTCCCCTTTTATAGCGTTCATTCATTCTAATATAACTCCCTTCTACGACAATTATTTCTTTTTATCTAATTCAAGCATCTCAGCAAAGGCTCCTACAGTACCAAGTATTGATGCCGTTTCCACTGGTAAAAATATCTTAGTAGCTTTTCCATCTGCCATTTGAGGTAATGCCTCAAGATATTTAGTTGCCACCAAGTATGAAGAGGCATTGCCAGTTTTCAAAGCTGATTGAACAGTTTCTATGGACTTAGCCTCGGCTTCTGCGATCATGAGACGTGATTTAGCCATACCTTCTGCCACGTTAATCTCGGCATCGCGTTTTCCTTGTGCTTCTAAAATCCGTGCTTCTTTATCTCCTTGTGCTTCTAAGACACGTGCCCTACGTTTACGTTCTGCTCGCATCTGATTTTCCATAGCCTCTCTTATTGTTGCAGGAGGAATAATATCTAATATCTCTACCCGCGTTACATGAATACCCCATTTATCGGTGGCTTGATCTAGCATTGTGCGAAGTTTATTATTGATTTCTTCGCGAGACGCCAAAGTCTCATCTAAATCCATCTCGCCTATAACTGAGCGTAAAGTTGTCTTTGTTAAAGTTTCTAAAGCATATGGTAAATTCGCTATCTCATAAGTGGCCCTTACAGGATCCATCACTTGATAATATAGAACAGCGTCTATATTCATAGAAACGTTATCCATTGTGATTACTGACTGATGTGGAAAATCTTGAACTTGTTCCCTTAAATCAATCCTATTGGTGACCCGCTCGCGTACTATTATTTTTCCGTCAACATCTTTTGTCATGAGTCGTTCTTGAATATATTTGGGTTTATCAAGTATGGGAATGATAATATTCAAACCGGACTCTGCCGTTCGATGATATTTACCAAGCCTTTCGATCACAATAACCTCTGATTGACCCACAAGCTTCGTTCCGGTTATTGCCACCGTAACTAAAAGGACCAACACTAGCATAAACAAAAAGAGTGCAACCCCCATTTTTATCCCCTTTCTAATAATTCAACTATTAGTTTATTCCCCTGTATGCCTACGACTTTTACTTCCGAATCGACACTAAGTTTCTCTTCACTTGAACTTATGGCACCATATAAGCTACCCTCGATCAATACTTCACCCGTTCTTAATTTGCTTTCCACTTCATTTTTTATTAACCCTCTTTTTCCAATTAACGAATCCACGTTTGTACGAACGTGCCTACCGCCCGATCTTAGTAAAAAGAACTTAACAAATACGGTTCGAGAGAGCAATAATAAAATCCCGGAACTAATAACGAACACGCCAAATTGCCACTCAAAACTCAAGCCTAGCTTAGAAATTAAAGCACCAACAAAAGAACCGCAGGCAAACCACAAGAGAAAGAAATTCGATGTCAAAGCTTCTAAGATAAGAAACAAAATCCCCAAAGCAAGCCATATCCAAACCATAAAACCACCTCCGGAAGAAATACTATAAAAAGAGATGATTGCCACCAAAACGACAATCACCCTTATTTTTTACCTGCCGAATTTAATGTGGAATTTGAGGCTCAAATTCATCGATGGTGCAAACACCTCTGGTAAGCGCATTATCTCTTAGTTTAAGATAAAGCTCGGCTTCTGTGGCAAAAACATATGGATTGACAAAAAACACCCCGATACCAAAGGCAAGGGCGCCAAGAAAAAGCCAGCCTAAAAAGGATAAGTCTAAAACAAACATATCAAATTTGTGACCCTTGGTCATTTCGTCACTGATTGCAATAGCCCTACCACTCCCTATCCCGGGGTTCTCTGCCAGTATATGTGGAACAAACCTATAAGCATAAAACTTCACTATGCCCGGAATAATTAAAAGTAAAAACCAAAGGAAAAGTTGAACATCCCTTCTAAACATCCCCTTGAAAACATCTAAAATATGTTCACTACTATAGGCAAATCGGAAACACTTAGAATTATCATCGTATAGTGCCGATTTTATGAAATACCTACGGCCACCGACTTCTAAAGGATAAGTTAAAAGAATTCTGAAAGCGAGGGCAAAAATAAATAGCCCCAAAAAGCCAACGACTAAAAATGACGGTTTAATGTGAACCATTCCTCCCTGTCCGCCGCCTCTTTCAGTCGCCCAATTTGAGCCGTTACCCATAACCAAAGCCATCACAAAACCAACGAGAAGTGCCTTCCAATAGTTCCCTCTTAATACGTCCTTCGCCTTGGACTTAAGTTCTTTGCGAGTCCACATAGGATCCCCCTTTTCTAAATTGCGCCTTATTATCATTTTATAGTAAAAGATAAATAATATCTAGGTATTTGCCTCCTTAACAAGAATAAAATACATTATATTGCCTTTTTAACCATATATAGCTATGCTTACGCTCGGCGAAATAAACATCTTTAAGAAAAGTATTGCACTTTTTCAGGCAGGAAAGGATTAGATATCAATGCAAAAAAAATTTAGAAAAACAATCTTAACGTTATGCATCATTACCGTTTTTACTTTACTTGTGAACATAACCGCTTATGCCACGCGGGAAAACAAGTTCCTAATGATCCATTTAGACGGCACCCCTTCCGGGCTTTTTTATGAACTGCTAGAAATGGGGGAATTACCGAATATTGATAAACTTACTTCCCCGGGACACCAAATCAAATATGGTGTAAGCATCTTCCCCGGAAAAACACCTTTGATTGTAAGTAGGTTAAAGACCGGTGCAAAAATATCCGAAGGTCTTCCCGGATGGGCGTATATAGATCATCAAACAGGTAAAAAGGTCAATCAAGTTGAGGTGTTTTTTCAAATGCTCTCCCATATTGATCGCCGTAGTCGTAGCCAGTTCTTTCTCAAATTCCCTTTATTGACAGAACTTAACGGGATTGCGCTCTTAAACCTCGATCGCCTCTGGGAGACCCATGATGTTCTAGAATATTATTGGATTTACGCCGATGGTCAAGGTCATTCCCATGGAAAAGAAGCCTACATCGAGGGTCTTAAAAAGTTTGATTATTATTTAGGTCTTGTCATGGATTCGGGACAATTAGATGGAGCCAACGTAATTTTTTATGCCGACCATGGTCTTACAATGGAAAACGTAGAAGTAATTCGCGATAAGAAAATCGTGACTAAGATGTTAGGAAAAGAAGTTAAGTACATGTTTTACCCCAGCATCTTTTTAAGAAACCCTAAGAAAAAGGGGGTGTTTGCACAAAGGATAGTTGCCGAAACCCCAATTGATCTTGCCATAATCCGAAAGTCATCTGAAAAAGTAGTTGGTTATTCTTTAAATGGTTACTTCGAAATAACCGGCCAGAACGATCGATACCGGTACACTTTTGATGGCGAAGATTATTTTGAATACACTAAATTACCCTATAATCAGGAGTTTTTAACACGTAAGGAATGGATTACTCTTACTAAAGACCACAAGTTCATTGCATCTGTGCCGGCTATTTTTGATCTTTTGCAAAACCCGAATGCAGGAGATATAGTAATCGCACTTAATGCGCCGAAGATCAGTTGGTACAAACCTAACCTCAAGGCTCATCATGCCGGTCTAACCTGTAGTGATATGTGTATTCCCATTCTTTTCGCCGGACCGGCATTTAAGGATGTTGTTCCACCTGAAGAAATGTGGCTAAATGATCTTTTTTCCGAACATCTTACCATGGTAGATTTTGAAGCAAAAAAACATCGGGAGCGTCATCAAATATCATTTAGTTACCCCATAGGCATTGAATTTGTCTTTTCCCCGGCATATAGATGGAGATCCGGTCTAACTATAGAACCGGAAGGCGTTAATCCTTGGTTAGAATTCGATCTATACAGTTCATTCTTAACCCGATTTTGGATCGGTACTCGTTATCATAATCAAAAACTTGGTTGGCGCATCAACCTCGAAGGATATTTAGGCGATCTTAAGGCTCGTTATCTATTAAACAAAGACGAACAGGGAACCATAAGCGTGCACTGGAGGTTTCATGAAAATGCAGAAGTCACCTTATCTTCTAAGAAACAATTGGGCATATCAATTATCTATTAAACGCATACCTATTTACTGCGTTATTACAACCAAATTATATATTGGTTAAATATAAGCAAGAAGACTAAGTTATGTTCGTAAAGGCAGGGTTTGGCAATAGTAATCAAGAAAACATTATCTCACGTTAATATAAAGGAGGACTTGCCCTTGTTGATGGAAGATATCGTAAAGGCAAAAGAACATCTAGGTAAATTGCTCGAAGAGCAATTTGCACGGGTTGAACAAATGAAAGAAAACAGGGAGTTTATTGATTACAACTTATTAGACACCATAAAGATTGGCATCGTTGGTGGGGACGGTATTGGACCTTCAATCTCCAAAACGGCACATCAAGTTCTGGAATTCTTGTTGGCAGACGAAGTTAATGCCGGTAAAGTTGAATTTAAGGTAATTGAAGGCCTCACAATTGAAAATAGAATAGCTAAAATGCAAGCTATTCCCGATGATGTTTTAGCTGAACTCAAAGAATGCCACGTAATCTTAAAAGGACCCACCACAACGCCTCGTAAGGGCGATGGGATGCCTAATATTGAAAGTGCAAATGTTGCCATGCGTAGAGCCTTAGATCTTTTTGCCAATGTGCGGCCGGTAAAGATTCCTGAAGACAATATTGACTGGGTTTTCTTTAGGGAAAATACCGAAGGGTCATATATTCTAGGAAGTCATGGTATTGAAGTTAATGATGATTTAGCCTTAGACTTCACTGTAACCACTACTGAAGGAACGGAACGAATCGTTAGGGCAGCCTTTGAACATGCCAAAAATAACGGAAGAACTAAAGTTACTGTTGTAACTAAAGCGAATGTGATCAAAACCACCGATGGCAAGTTCTTAAGAATAGCCCAAGAAATGGCTAAAGAATATCCGGATATCGAAGTTGATGACTGGTACATTGATATAATGACAGCCAAGTTAATTGACCCAAATCGTCGCTCGGACTTTCAGGTACTGGTTATGCCTAACCTCTACGGCGATATTTTAACCGATGAAGCCGCCGAGTTTCAAGGTGGTGTAGGTACCGCCGGAAGTGCAAACATCGGCACCAAATATGCCATGTTTGAAGCCATCCACGGTTCAGCTCCCCGAATGGTACAAGAAGGCAGGGCCGATTACGCAGATCCGAGTAGTATTATTAGAGCAGCAGTTATGCTCCTAGATCATATAGGCTACCAAAAGCAAGCGAGGAAACTTGAAATGTCCTTGGATATTTGCAGTCAATACGAAAAGAAGGTAATCTTGACCGGTCGTTCAGATGGTGCAACCGGTGAAGAGTATGCCAAATACATTCAAGAAACATTAAGCAACCCAGATTTAGAAAATGTTTGGCGAAGTTATCAATAATACTAACTAAAGTGTAAAAGCAGCAGTTCTACCAAAATAGAACTACTGCTTTTTTCTTAAACTTCGTAACAGACTAAGCTTCGGTCTGACCTAATTTTTCTCTGAGTACCATTTGCAAAATGCCGCCATGTCGATAGTAGTCTATCTCCACTTCGCTATCGAAACGCGCAATGGCGTTAAACTCTTTTTTGTTGCCATCATTATCAGTTGCAATTATTTTTACAACGCCCTGCGGTTTCACATCATTACCAATCTCTATCGTGTACTTTTCCTCACCCGTTAAGCCTAAGCTCTCAGCAGTTTCCCCTTCCATAAACTGCAATGGAAGCACTCCCATCATCACAAGATTACTTCGGTGAATTCTTTCAAAACTTTCAACCAAAACAGCTTTAATGCCTAGAAGTTGCGGACCTTTCGCTGCCCAGTCCCTCGAACTACCCATACCATAGTCCTTACCTGCAATAACCATTAAATCTGTACCTTCTTCTTTATAACGCATTGCCGCGTCATAAATAGACATTACTTCTCCGGAAGGCAAATGGGTTGTGTAACCGCCTTCCGTACCCGGAGCCAAGAAATTTCTAATGCGAATATTGGCGAAAGTACCACGCATCATTACTTCGTGATTGCCTCTGCGTGAACCATAAGAGTTAAAATCTTCTACTTTAACGCCTCGATCTAGGAGGTATCTTCCAGCGGGGCTATCCTTGCTAATGGCACCTGCCGGTGAAATATGGTCAGTTGTAACTGTATCCCCCATTTTCGCAATGACAGAGAGGTTTCTTAATGGAACAACATCAGCGGCCTTCTTAGACAGACCCTCAAAATATGGGGGATTTTGAATGTAGGTTGAAGATGTATCCCACTCATATAAAGCACCACTACTGCTTTGGATCTTGTTCCAACGTTCATTCTTATCAAAAATATTTGCATATTCGGCCATAAATAGTTCCGGTCTAACTGTATCCCTTACAAGCTGGTGAAGTTCTTCAGTTGACGGCCAAATATCTGCTAAATACACGTCGTTTCCTTCTTCATCTTTACCAAAGGAATCGTTTTGTAAATCAAAGTTGATATTTCCGGCTAAAGCATAAGCCACCACTAAAATTGGTGATGCCAGGTAATTTGCCTTTACTAACGGATGCACCCGTCCTTCGAAATTACGATTAGCACTAACAACCGCAGCCGCCACCAAGTCCCCATCAATTATGGGTTTTGCAACCTCGGGGGCTAAAGGGCCACTATTACCTATACAAGTAGCACAACCGTAACCCACAACTCCAAAGCCTAAAGATTCTAAAGGTTCTAAGAGATCTGCCTCTTGTAGATACGCTGTCACCACTTTAGAACCGGGTGCTAGGCTTGTCTTAACATACTCAGGCACCTTCAAACCTTTCTCAACTGCCTTTTTAGCCAATAACCCCGCACCTAACATAACAAAGGGATTAGAGGTATTGGTGCAGCTAGTAATTGATGCAATGGCAATGGAGCCGTGGGTTAAATCTCCAATTTTCTTTTCTACATCATCACCTGTTAAACCAAACCCACTATGACCTTGCGGAGCTTCTAACGCTTTTACAAACTCAGACTGCATCTTAGATAAAGGAATAAGATCTTGCGGGCGTTTAGGACCGGCTAAATTCGGTTCTACCTCCCCTAGATCCACAACAACCGTTTCAGTAAAATTCGGTTCATTGTCTGGAGTAAAGAACATTCCATTAGCTTTTGTATAAGCCTCAACTAAGCTCACATGCTCCTCACTTCGCCCGGTTAAACGAAGATAATTTAAAGATTCTTCGTCAATTGGGAAAAAACCACACGTTGCTCCATATTCAGGAGCCATATTGGCGACAGTAGCCCGATCTGCTAAGGACATACCGGTAACACCCGGACCGAAAAATTCCACAAATTTACCCACCACATTATGCTTACGTAAAACCTGAGTGATCTTAAGAACTAGATCAGTAGCCGTAGTTCCCGCCGGTAGAGAATTTATTAGTTTAACTCCCACAACTTCCGGAACGGGAAAATAGGATGGCTGTCCGAGCATTCCTGCTTCTGCTTCTATTCCTCCAACACCCCACCCCAACACACCAATACCATTGATCATGGTAGTATGGGAATCGGTACCCACTAAAGTATCAGGAAAGGCCTGGAGCTCGCCATTTTCTAGTTCAACACTTGTCACCACTGAAGCAAGGTATTCCAAATTCACCTGATGAATTATGCCCACACCGGGTGGTACTGCCTTGTAATTGGTAAAAGCTTTTTGAGCCCAACTTAAAAAATTATATCTTTCTTCATTGCGGCTAAATTCCTTTTCCATGTTGAACATCAAAGAATCTGGGGTGCCTGCCTTGTCCACTTGTACCGAGTGATCTATAACCAGATCCACAGGCACATGGGGGTTAATCAAATTGGGATCTCCATTTAAATCGGCCATGGCTTTGCGCAATGAAGCCAAATCGACTACAGCGGGAACACCAGTGAAATCTTGTAAAATAACTCTGCCGGGCTTGTATGGTACATCAATTGATAAATCAACCTCATCTGTTCCCCATTTAGCTAGATTACGAACATGCTCTTCAGTAATGGAAAAACCATCATGTAATCTCAGTACTGATTCTAGCAAAATCTTAATAGTAAATGGTAACTTCGCAGGATCAGCTATACCCGCTTCTTTTAGTGCCTCTAACCGATAATAATTATACTTCTTTCCTTCCACCTCAAAAGATGCCCTAGAATTAAACAAGGGTATTTCTCGAGATGGATTTGCTACGTGATTGCTTTCTTTACGTCTTCCATTTACCATTGTTTTTGCCTCCTGAAATTAGTTGTTCCACAAGATTGATTACTTTACCGAAAAAATCAGGGCTAGAGTAGGCACTCTAACCCCAAACTAATTACATACTCTCTTGAAAAGAGTAATTACTTCCTATTTGGAGTAACTGTCAAAATTTGCTCCACTTCTGCTGGGTGTTCAGCAATAAATCTTAATTCATCTTCGTTTAGTGGCCGTTGATTATGGGCACTGGTATATTGAACCAATCGTAAAGTCTCCCGTTCATCTTCCAGCTCAATTCCTAAACTCTCGTAGACATGAAGTAGTCCCTTGAGACCACCATATTCACCTGTAGTAATAATTCGCCCGATTTTTCTTATTTCTGACTCAGATATACCAAGTTCATCGGGGGAATAAAGTTCATAATTACTCCTATCCTTAAGCATCCCATCTGCGTGAATTCCAGATTCATGAGCAAACGCATTAGAACCAACTCCCACCGCATTAATTGGGATAGGTTGTCTGAAAGCGGTAGCCACATAATTACAGATCTTCCATGACTGGGTTAAATCTATCTTAGGATCCAAGATATCTTTACCTTGCATGCCTCGGGATTTTGTCAAGGCTAATAATACTGAAACCATGTCGGCGTTACCAGCAC
>DUPA01000021.1 GCA_012838515.1 Natronincola sp.
AAATGCATTACTTGCTTCGGGACCCATGCGTTCAGCACCAACAATTATCCAAATGGAATGCCCCCCTGATGACAGTGATGCAGCCCGGCGAAGGTTGCGAATTTCTTCGACCTTTATGGTACCATCTCCGGAAAGCACATGCAATTCAGATTGCGGACCTCCCCTTTTTAATAATTCATCTGCAATTGCTCTAGCGAAGGTTTCTTTACCAAGTCCATCTTTTCCTGAAAACAAATAGGCATGTCCAAGTGAGTCAGAAGCAAAGCCTCGCTTAAATATGGTGACGGGCACTTTTTGACCGATTATTTCATCGAATACCATTGTTTCCTCCTCAGGTATAAAGATCCAATAGCATACCGCGAATTTCGTCTAAACGACTAACTAAATCGAGACTATCAGTTTGCTTATTCAATAAGTCTCTTGTCAAGGCTTCTAGTTTTTGATCGATATTTTCCACGATCATCAATAAGCGTCTTCTTCCCTGTGGGTCATAAAAACTGTTTTCCTCAACACTATATGATTGTTTAACCAAAAAACGCAATAATGCACTTACTTTGCTTTTGTAACGCAAAAGGTTTTCCAATACAGGACTCCGCTTAAGGCGTCTGGCATGCTCATCCACTTCTTCCAATGCTTGAACCAAATCCATTTGTTCTATCTGTTCTAAATGCAGAATTTGGGGAAAGGCTACTTCTACAGGGGCGGAACCCTGCGTACCCTTTCTCTTTTTCCCATCAATGATAGATTTTCCTTGGCGAGAACCTGACTTAGAGACTCTCAAATCCTTTCAAACCTTTCCACATCTACTACAAATATTGTGGCTCCTCCCACCAGAACCTTATCAAGTTGAGCGCCTAAACCCGCTCTTCCAAAAGGAATTTTCGGCATATTTTCAGGCTGCTCTCTTCTTTTACAAGTTTTCTTTACCAAAGCAAAAACAGCGTCCCTTTCGTCTTCCTTTATTCCGATTAGTAGGGTCGTGTTACCCACACGGAGAAAACCACCTGTACTCGCCAATTTCGTCGCTCTGAATCCATTCTCGGTCAAAGCCTCTAGTAAAGCCGGCACATCCTGATCCTGGACAATGGTGATTAATAGCTTCATCATAAATAAATCCCTCCCAAAGCCTTAATTATTCTATCCGCAACAGCTTCCCGCGTACCGTCTGCAGAAATAACTTTAAAACGCTCCGGTTCTCTTTGGGCTATGGTTAAAAACCCTTTTCTTACTCTCGCATAATATTCCAAAGTCCGTTGTTCTATTCTATCTCCCTCGGTTTTCTGAAGGGAAAGGGCAGGATCGGCATCTAAGTATATGGTTCGATCCGGAATCAATCCTCCGGTAGCCCACTGGTTTACTGCTTCGATAGCCCGAATTTCTAAACCTAGTCCATAACCTTGATATGCTATGGAAGAATCTACGTATCTATCACAAATAACTATCTTTTTAGCATTTAAAGCAGGCAAGATTACTTCGTATACATGTTGTGCTCTATCAGAAGCATAGAGTAGAATCTCAGTCATGGAATGTAATTCCTCATGCTGTGGATTTAAAAGTATTTGACGAATGGAATTTCCAAGTTTGGTACCTCCGGGTTCGAAAGTATGCAACACCTCATAACCAAGCTGTTCAAAATATTCTTTAAGAATAAGTGCTTGGGTAGTTTTTCCCACCCCGTCAACGCCTTCTAATGTAATAAATAACCCTTGCCGCATATATATTTCTCCTTATCGTAAGTTTCTAGAAAAAGCGTTATTCTCCTTTAATACACTAACACTTTTACCTTCCATTAATCCCCTTACAGTCCAGTTTATATGGGAACACCACAAAAGATATTCTATTATATCAGAAGTGAATTCTTCACCGGGAACAATCACGGGGACCCCCGGAGGATAAGGGGTTAAAAAGCTTCCACTTATGCGTCCTTTAGCCTTCTGTAAGGGAATAATCTCTTTATCTGTATAAAAGGCGTTTTTTAGACCCAATATATTGGGTGGTAAATCTGGGATATTCAATTTAAATTTAGGTAGTGGCCGGCAATTTTCATAAGAAATGCGTTGCACCAAGTCTCGTATAGCCCACACCAATCGGGTAATACTTTCTTCGGTATCTCCCAGAGTAATCAATGCCAACACACTATAATAGTCACTTAATTCCAACTGAATGTTATAGTCTTTTCTCAATAAAAATTCCAGTTCAATGCCTGTAATCCCAAGTTCTCTTAAGGAAAACACTACTTTGGTCGGATCAGATTGTAGATTTTTCGGAAGTACCTCTACACCCTTGATTTGCGAAAGCTGCGTGGCACAGCAGTCAGCAAGCTCAATAGCCCTTTCCATCAAGTCTACGCCTTTTGAAGCTAACACCCGGCGAACTTCGTCTAGAACACCTAAGAAGACAAGAGATGGACTGGTGGTTTGTAAGACGCTTTTAGCTTGAACAATCTTAGAGAACCACTCAGAATTAGAAGAGTGGAGCATCGAAGTTTGAGTAAATGAGCCCAACGTTTTATGAGTACTTTGAACTACGGCATCGGCACCACATTCTAAGGCAGTCTGTGGTAACCTTTTAGAAAAAGCGAAATGTCCTCCATGTGCCTCATCCGCAAATACCATTGTTCCATTTTTATGTGCCAAATTACAAATCTTTTCAAGATCCGGAACTGTTCCATAATACGTTGGATGGGTTAGCACGATTGCTTGTTTTGCTTTTCCTTTTAGACTCTCTTCAATCTGTTCTATGCTTGGTGGAAGAGGAATCGCCCATTCAAGATCATATGAGGTGGGTAAATATATTTCCCTTCCTTCCGATAACATTAACCCGGAATATACAGCTTGATGAGAAAATCGTGGAATTATCACATAACCGGTTGTGGGCATAAGCAAATAATGGAGCCCACCCGTTGTTCCGTTAACTAAAAAAAGGCTATCTTGCGCCCCAAAAAGATTTGCCGCCAATCCTTCTGCTTGTTTTAACGCGGTTTCAAAATCATTATTAAATTCCACACTAGAAATCTCATCTGAGGGATCTAACGCGAAGAACGCTTTTCCTAAGACCTCTTCTAATGAAATGAATGCACCGGGCTTTAATTTGTGCCCAGGTGTGTGAAATGGAGTTATTTCATCTTTTGCATACGATTGCAAAGCTGTCCATAACGGTGTTTTATTGTGATTCAAACCCGATCACCTTCTAGAAAGTGATGGTTGTGTTGTTCAAAATATTTTCTTTTCCACATTAATTGAAAAACCCGTGCAATCTCTTGATAACTGGGCTGTTCAACGGTGGACTCCATGATTTGTGCCTCGCAATCAGAACAGATCCGCTCTCCCCAAAAATATAGGGCATCATAATCAACCTTTATCTGACAGATTAAACATCTCATACCATCACCTCCCTCTATCCTATTCATTTTGAAGTTTCCACGTGTAGGTCCAAATTTCCTGCAATCCGCCTTTTGGGGTTAATCAGTTCTCCACAAAAATAAAAACCCCGCTGAGTAATGATCGGAGTTACGGTAATTTAAATTTGTGTTCGAAATTTTAATGTTCGAAATTGCCAAAGAACAAAGCTAAAAATCCTAAGACCACGGTGGCAACAGCCAAAAGTGCAGAGCCCACAGCTGCAAAATAACTATGCCGTTTCCAATTATGAAGTGAAAAACTTAGTATATAAACGAATGCACCAGTCAAAAAGATGCCCGCCAAATATTTCATAATAAAACCTCCTTGAATTTCTAAAGCACAATCATGGTTCCCGATCGGCGTATCTGAGCATTAACCTTTACATTTACCTCAGCACTCTTGAACTGCTTATTCCAATCATAGTCTTCCAATTGATCAATTGTCTTAAAACGTTTAACGGCTTGTGTTCCAAACAAAAATACGTCTACTTCTAGATCTTGACATCGATTAATTACGCTTTCTACACCGTGTTTTACATCTTCGGCAAACCGCTCTTCCAAAACGCTTTTAAGAGGAGGGATATCGTATTTTATTTCACTCTGAATAGATAATAAATCCAAGTCTAAGGAGATGATTAACTCTATTATGGGACCCTCTTCGCCTATAATAACTTTTACCTTAGGCTTTTCTTCTTGCCGAACATTAAGAGCCACAATTAACTCGGCTTTCCCAGGATCACGCATGGTAAAATACCCGCGTTTAAACTCGCCTCGTGCCATGAGCATATAACGTGTTTCATCTCCAGTTAATTCACCGATCATAATATTATCTCGAAACAATGCCGTACCGAAAAGTTCAGATTTATTCTTTCCGACGCGGGGTATCTGCCCTGCCAAATAAGTACCACCCGAATTAAAACCTTCCATTAAAGGTTCACCGTCTCGTTGAAATCGCTCTAGAGAATTTACCGCACCTAAAGCGGCGATCGGCTGGGCATAAGTTGAATGAAGATCCGTTACAAAACTTTCTAGGGTAACCCGGGGAAAAAATGGCCGAAAGTGTAGCCAAAAGACGGACTATCCTTAAAAAGGTGCCATATTGCCACCGCAAAGAAAAATCTTCAGCTGTATGAAAAAAATGAAAGAAAGTCATGGGAACAATGTTCGCCATAGGTGTTCCATCAAAAATTATCGCCACCCGACCATCGGAAAGTAAGGCAGAAACTCTATCCGGTCCTTCGGTGCTAAGTATCTGAGGGAAAAGAGCATTGGGGTGATCTTCAAGAAGCTCAACTATTGCACCATCTGAAATGAAGTCAATCTCAAGTCCGCTTATTCTTCTTTTGAGCTCTTCTACAATCTGTCGATTAGCTATATTCTTTATGTATAAGATAGCGCAGTTCATGTTGTTATTAGGACTAATTTTAACTATCTCAGTAAAAAGATTGCTATTACGCAAAATCCTGCGTACCAAAGTAACATTTGTGCGCATATCCTCAACGAAACCTTCCTGCGGTCCTTGCACAACTATTTCTGTTTGCGGTGTAGAAACGGATCTTTTCTCATATCCGACGGTATCAATAATAATAGATTCACCATAACCGTCAATAAAAAGAGCAGTGTGCCCGTTCAAGATCCTTTCTATAACTTCGAGATAAGATTGTTTTACGACACATTGATTTGCCGCAAGCACATTATTAATTATGTAATCAACTAGATCCGTCGATTCTCTTAACTTTTTTTCAGCGGGGTCAATTAACTGCCGAAGTATATAATTATCAATCGTATTTTCATCTACCATGCCCTCAAGATACATTATAAAAGCCTTCTTTTTCCGTAACACACTTATTTCACGTACCACAATATCGTGATTGGTTGGTAAATTAAATTCGTGTTTTAACCTCTCTAGATTGTTTTGCAAGTCCTTATCTAATCGGCCACTTCCTGACGGGGATTGTTGTATTTCATCCTTTTTAACCCTTTTAAGCAATCTATCAATTTTGCCCTTTAAACCGACCTGCAGATCTTCCGGTGGCTTTTCGTAGAATTCTTCCGAAAAGTCTTCATCTTCACCTTCAAGCAATTCCAATTCATTATCCTGCTTAGGTTCTTCATATACAAAAAGCGTTTTGACCAATCGGCGTAATTTCATTAGACCACACCGCAAAACTATGCTTATCATTAGGTTTATTATCTACAAAAGGCTCATTTTTATCCATAAGATGAAGTTTTTGTATAAAAAAAGCCCTACACCAAAGTGTAGGGTTAAATTAATCTTGTGCGACGTCTTTTAGAAAGACGATGCACAAAGCAAAATTAAATTTGGCGACGAGTTACTCTCCCACTACGAGATGTAGCAGTACCATCACCGCTGAAGGGCTTAACTACTGTGTTCGGGATGGGAACAGGTGGAACCCCTTCGCTCTTGTCACCAAAAAATGTGTAGATACTATCC
>DUPA01000258.1 GCA_012838515.1 Natronincola sp.
ACAATTGCGGAACATTTAGGTGACATTATGGTATTAAGCCGTGTTACAGGTGAGGATTATTATCGAGATCCCGGTCTACATCGTACTTTACTCGGAGATGGGTTGGCAACGTCTTGGGCTGGTTTATTTGGTGGTCCTCCCAATACAACTTACGGTGAGAATGTTGGGGTTATGGCCATTACAAAAGTATTTAACGTTTCAGTTGTTAGAACTGCAGCAATTATCGCCATAGTGCTTTCTTTTGTTCAAAAAATTGGTGCACTTATTTCCACAATTCCCGAACCGGTAATGGGTGGAATATCCATTGTTTTATTTGGGGTAATAGCAGCATCAGGCATTAGAACATTGGTAGATGCCGGTATCGATTTCGGTGATAAACGTAATTTAGTAATCTCCTCCGTTATATTAGTTTTAGGTATTGGTGGGGCAGAATTAAGCATCGGAACATTTAATTTGCATGGAATGGCTTTGGCCACTGTTGCAGGAATTATCTTGAATTTAATACTGCCTAAAAACGGGACAAGCCCTACGGCAGAAGAAAAATAATTGTTTAAACAAAAGAGGAGCCTATGCTCCTCTTTTTACGTAAACCAGGTTATTAGTGTTTGTGTACTTCGCTCAATCATGAACACATCTTAGTGTATATAATCAACGTTCTTTTGAGTGGGCCGAAAAGACTCGAGGTGAAGAAAGCTACACATCTTATTTACTAACCCAGCCACGCTTAAACTGTTCTTTTCAGCTTCATGAGCAGATTCACCCTGCAATTATTCTCTGCTCTTATCTTTGTAATTATACGGTTTTAAAAACAAACTTTAAAGATACCTAAGAAAATTACTATTGTTCCGGGTATCCAACGCAGGCTAGAATAGCCCGCTGGTAACTCAGTGAAATGCTTTCCTAAGTTTAGACCCAAGGAGATAAAGGCATAACTGGCAAATATTACCGAACATGTAGTACTAAGGTGGGGTAGTCCCAGAACCGCGGCACCTAATCCCGCAGCGATTGCATCGAGGGCGAGGGCACCTCCTAAAATCAGTGCTTCCGGCATTGTAATGTGATGAGAACCATCACTATCTGCCTTTAGTGGTTCTTGGAAAACTTGGACGATAACCCCCAAAATCGGAATTCTCAAGTTGATAAGTATTTTTTCTTGACTCGGGCGATAGCTTCTCCATAGATTGTAAAGTCCGAGCATAATAAAAATGAAGCCGCCTAATGTATTAGTAAATGCCGGATTGAGACGTTGTTCCAGTACATCTCCTAGTACCATAGATATAAAGAGCGTAGCACCGGAGACAAGACTTAAAACAATCTTTGAACGCGATGGAATGTTAATAGAATTTAAGCCATAAGTAATGCCCATAGTTAAAGAATCGAAACTAACCGCAACGGCCAGAAGAGTTGTGGATATTAACAGCAAAAAAAGACCTCCTCCCTAATACACTCTATAATATGGTGTAGGAAGAAGGATGTGAAAATCTATATAGAATAGTCTTTGCCAGTCTTGACATGCGCTGATAAAGGTGGTAATATTTTATATGCTTGAGGCGGCATAGCCAAGCGGTAAGGCAGAGCTCTGCAAAAGCTCCATTCCCCAGTTCAAATCTGGGTGCCGCCTCCATTTATTTTGTCTGCAACAAAGGAGGGGAAGTTCAATGGGTAAGTCTAAAAGAGGTAGAAACATAAAGGCTCCTGGTTGGAGAGGCACCTGCCCCTCATGTAAAAAAACCGGTGTGAAATTGCTTTGGGAAAAGGACGAAACGAAGGTTTGCAAATCTTGCGGTAAATAAATAATCAGTATTTATAAGAAACGGTGCGCACCGTTTCTTTTTTTACAATCAAAAAAGACCCGGGGTTACCGGGTCCAATCTAATTAAAGTTATTATAAATTATTTTGAGTAGAACTCAACGATTTCGGCTTCATTAATATCCGGATGGAGTTCATCTCTGCGTGGAAGTCTAATATATTCGCCTGTGCGAGCATTCTCGTCATAGCTTAGATACTCGGGTACATTTGGGCGAACTTCCAAGGCATCCTCCACAACAACCAAATTGCGACTTTTTTCTCTTAAACCAATAACATCACCGATACTGACCCTAAAACTGGGGATATCTACTTTTTTACCGTTAACGGTAATATGTCCGTGAGTTACTAATTGTCTGGCACCGGCCCGGCTTCGAGAAAATCCTAAGCGGAAAACTAGGTTATCTAGGCGGGATTCTAAAAGAATCATAAAGTTTTCACCGGTGATACCCGGCATTTTAGCCGCCTCTGTAAATAGATTTCTAAATTGTCTTTCACCTAATCCATAAAGGAAACGCAACTTTTGTTTTTCTTGTAATTGTAATCCATAGTTACTTAGTTTGCGGCGCCCTTGACCGTGTTGACCAGGTGGGTAAGAACGTTTTCTGAGCTCTTTTCCTGTTTCACTTAGTGAAATTCCTAAGCGTCTACTTTTTTTCCAGGTAGAACCTGTATAACGTGACATGTACTTCTCTCCAATCGTAGTTTTAATCAAGTAATCAAAGCAGCCGCGCCTTGTTAAATCATCTCCTCCTAGAATACCATAGTTTTTGCGTTTTGCAAGTAGAATTTACGACTTGACGCAAATAAAATACTATGTTATACTTCAAACGTCAAGCAGAAGCCACCGCTTCTCACCTTGTAACTAGGTGTTCACAAGGTTTAGGCCTAATACATACCCTCGTTTTGAAGGGTGGATTTTTTTGTTGGGTAGAACGGGTGGCAGATGCCATCCGTTTTTTGCATAATAATCATTTAATTGGAGGGGTGACACCATTAGCAAGGAATTAAGAGTGAACGATGAAATTAGAGCCCGCGAGTTGCGGGTAGTCGATGTCAACGGTGATCAGTTAGGCATCATGAGTCCGCGCGATGCGATGGGCGTAGCTATGGAGAGGGAATTAGATTTGGTTGAAGTTGCACCAAATGCTAAACCTCCGGTTTGCCGCATAATGGATTATGGTAAATATCGCTACGAACAAAGTAAGCGGGATAAAGAGGCCAGAAGAAAACAAAAAGTTGTTAATATCAAAGAGATTCGCATGAGTCCGAAAATTGATGAGCATGATTTTGATGTTAAGCTCAGGGCCGCGGAACGCTTCTTAAAATCCGGTGACAAAGTTAAAGTTTCAGTACGCTTCAGGGGTAGAGAAATAGTCCACTCCGATTTAGCTAGGACAAAATTGGATAATTTAGCAATTCAACTACAAGGGTTAGCTGTGGTCGAAAGACCTCCTAAATTAGAAGGACGGCAAATGATTGCGGTGTTGGCTCCTAGCGCAGAATCAAGTCAAAAGGCGGATTCAAAAAATACTGAAAAAGTTGAAGCAAATAATTAGGAGGTGCATTTCTCATGGCAAAGATGAAATCCCATAGAGGAGCTGCTAAGCGATTTAAGGTTACCGGTACCGGTAAAGTTATTAAGTTTAGCTCCCATAAAGGTCATATTCTTGAGAAGAAATCATCAAAAAGAAAACGTCAGTTAAGACACGGGCAAGTCGCTAGTAAACCCGATCAAAAAAGAGTTCGCGAACTTCTACCGTACAAATAGATGTTTAATTTAGGAGGAAAATACAATGTCAAGAGTTAAAGGTGGCATCGTAACTCGTCAGCGACGGAAGAAAACTCTCAAACTCGCTAAAGGGTATTACGGTGATAAAAGTAAAAAATTCCGTGTAGCTAATCAACAAGTAATGAAATCCGGTAATTATGCTTATCGCGATCGTAAAGCGAAGAAACGCGATTTTCGTAAATTATGGATTACCAGAATTAATGCGGCTGCACGTATTAATGGCATGTCTTATAGCAAATTTATCGCAGGACTTAAGAAAAACGGTGTGGAAGTGAATCGCAAAGTTTTAGCCGACATTGCCATACACGATGAAGCAGCCTTTGCTGATCTCGTGGAAATTGCTAAACAATAATCTCTGATGAAGTAATTCCGGGTGGCTCGCGCTCCCGGTATTTCTTTATAATTAGGAGGATTTTCATGAGCCATGTCCCCGTTATAGAAAGCAAGACAAATGAATTGATTAAATCAACTAAACGCTTGCAACAAAAGAAATTCAGAGATCAACTGGGCTTGTTTTTTCTAGAAGGCATCAGGATTGTGGAAGAATCTCTAGAAACACCATTGGTTCAAAGAATTTTCTTTACAAAAGTTCTCCATGATGATCCAAGGGGAAAGGCCTTGTTGCTTAAAGCAAAAAGACAGGGGATAGAGATTTTTGAATGTGGCGAACCGGTTTTTAGGGTACTTGCAGATACCGTTAATTCCCAGGGCGTCATAGCTGTAGTGAAGAAACCCACATGGTCAACAATTCCCCGGGGCGTATTGTTAATCGCCGATGAAATCCAAGATCCCGGTAATATGGGAACAATGTTACGTACCGCCACAGGTGCAGGTGCAGATGGTCTAATAATTGCCCCTGGATCGGTAGATCCTTATAATCCAAAAGTAGTTCGCTCAAGCATGGGTGCCATTTTACATTTACCCCACTGGTCGCTAAACCATGATGAGATTTTTGGTTTGCTAGAGAAAGAGTCCTTTAAAATCGTTGTGGCTGATTTAGTTGATGCCGTAGAATATTCAACCATAAGTTACCCTTCTAATTTAGCTGTAGTTATTGGAAATGAAGCTAGGGGAGTAAGTCCAATATTTCTGGAAAAATCTGACCTAAAGGTTTATATTCCACTTCTAGGTCCCGTGGAGTCCTTAAATGCGTCGGTCGCGGCAGGTATTCTGCTTTATGAGATCTTACGCCAGCGTCGTTGTAACAACTAGAAATCTGTGATATAATTAGCTTAGTCATTTAGCTAATTGGGAGGTTATTTCATGATACTAACACCACAGGTTGTTTGGCGAATTTTTATAACCACCGGTTCAGTAAGTGCTTATTTACTTTATAAACAATTATTGGAATTAACCCAAAATATCTAAATTTAATTTGAAAAAGGCGATGATGGAGAGTAGTAGGTTTACTGTTCTTACAGAGAGGGAAGATCATAGGTTGAGAATCTTCTTGAGTGCTAAAGTATCCTGAATTCACTCCTTAGCTACGGGCTGAACTCATAGTAGGCTTTGTCGGCTTCCTCCGTTACGGGAATTGAGAGGACTTGCTTAAATGAATTTAAGCAAGTCAACTAGGGTGGTACCACGTACTTCTTGCGTCCCTAACACTATGTTAGGCTGCGAGAAGTTTTTTTGTGTGAATAAGTTATACTGGTTTCTTAAAGGGAATGTGCTTTTAGTATTAGAATCAATTAAAACGTTAGGTTTAAAATAGGGAGGTTTTTTTGTGCAAAAAAAAGTGCAAGATATTCGTGAAAATGCACTAGAAGCGTGTAAAGGCGCGAATACGGTGCAAAAACTCAATGAGGCCAGAGTCAAATTTCTAGGAAAGAAAGGGGAATTAACTCTTGTTTTAAGGAGTATGGGTCAATTATCTCCTGAAGAGCGCCCTCTATTTGGTAAATTAGTGAATGAAGTTCGCGATGAACTAGAGTCGTCTTGGGAAGGGCGCGAACAGGAACTTGCCGCAGCCGAAGAAGAAAAGCGTCTTTTGGCTGAAAGTATAGACATTACTTTACCCGGAAGACAAATAAATCGCGGTACTATTCATCCCATCACTAAGATAATTGATGAAACAAAAAAGATTTTTATGGAGATGGGTTACGAGATTGTTGAAGGACCTGAAGTTGAATTAGATTATTACAACTTTGAAGCGCTAAACATACCTCCCGACCATCCGGCTAGAGATATGCAAGATACGTTTTTTATTACTAAGGATTTACTTCTGCGAAGTCAGACGTCCCCGGTGCAAATTCATACGATGGAAAAGAAGCAACCCCCAATTAGAATTTTAGCACCGGGAAAAGTTTATCGAGCAGACTCCGATGTTACTCACTCTCCCATGTTTCATCAAATTGAGGGCTTGGTGGTGGACAAGGGGATTACTTTTGCCCATCTTAAAGGCACATTACAACTGTTTGCTGAACATATGTTTGGTCCACAGACCAAGATAAGGTTAAGGCCTAGCTATTTTCCCTTTACTGAGCCAAGTGCAGAGGTTGATGTTTCTTGCATCATTTGCTCAGGAGAAGGCTGTAGAGTATGCCAAAACACCGGTTGGTTAGAAATCTTAGGTTCAGGCATGGTTGATCCGAGAGTTCTGGAAAAAGTGGGTTATGACCCGTCTGAAGTTACCGGCTTCGCATTTGGTGTAGGTGTTGAACGCATAGCTATGCTGAAATACGGAATTAATGATATACGTTTGTTATTTGATAACGATGTGCGATTTCTAGATCAATTTACCAGTTAGGGAGGGTCATCATGTTAGTTAGTTATAAATGGTTACAAGAATATATAGAAATACCTTGGGATCCGGAAGAACTCGCGGATCGACTCACAATGGCAGGATTGGAAGTAGAGGGTTTACAGCCTTTAGCCGGTGATCTTTCCCGTTTTTATGTGGGTTATGTTGAATCCTGTGAAAAACACCCACGTGCAGATAAACTGCAAATCTGCATCGTTGACGTGGGGGAACAGGGTAAATTTAAGATTGTTTGCGGGGCGCCGAATGTTGCCGCGGGCCAAAAAGTTCCCGTGGCCTTAGAGGGGGCCAAGCTCCCAAATGGTATGGAAATAGTACACACAGAAATTCGTGGTGAACCCTCGAAGGGTATGATTTGTTCTCAGCAGGAATTAGGCATTAGTGATGATCATGAGGGTATTTGGGTTTTGCCTGAAGATCTAATACCCGGCTCTCCTTTAGCAGAAAGTATAGGCCTAGATGACGTCATATTAGATGTATCTGTTTATGCAAATCGACCCGATTGCATGAGAGTATTGGGTATTGCACGCGAAGTGGCGGCACTAACCGGAGGACATGTGCAGATGCCAGCCATTGATTATGTAGAAAAAGAACAGGCAATAACTGAACGAACAAGTATCACCGTGGAAAATGAAGAGCTGTGTCCAAGATATACGGCTTCTTTACTTGACGGTATAACCTTACAGCCTTCACCCCTTTGGATGCAACTGAGGCTTCGTGCTGCAGGTATGCGCCCAATTAACAATGTGGTGGACATAACTAATTACGTCATGTTAGAGACGGGGCAACCTTTGCACGCTTTCGATTTTGATCAGTTAAAGGAAAATCGTATAGTGGTTCGTACAGCTCGAGAAGGAGAAAAGATGGTTTCTCTCGATGGAGTGACTAGAGAACTCACCCCAGCGATGCTCATGATCTGCGATGCCCATGATCCTAAGTGTATTGGGGGAGTAATGGGTGGTTTAGATAGTGAAGTAACAGAACGCACAAATACGATACTATTAGAAACGGCTAATTTTGCTGCCCTAAATATAAGAAGAACCAGCAGAGCTTTGGGGCTGAGTTCCGAATCATCTGCACGTTTTGAAAAGGGGATAGATGCAAGTGGCACTATGTTTGCTAATAAAAGGGCTATTCATCTTTTGCAAAAATTTGCAAGTGCTCAGGCATATGCGGGGCATATAGACATTAATTCTGTCCATAGAGAACTTACAACCATAAAATTTGATCTGAATGAAGTGGAAAGAATTCTGGGCATAACTATTCCTAAAAAAGAGATCAAATCTATTTTGGAAAGTTTGGAGTTCACCGTAGATAAGTGGGAAAGCGAGCTTTGGGATATTACCGTTCCATCGCATCGACCGGATGTGGAAATTCAAGCAGACGTGATTGAAGAAATTGTGCGAATTTGGGGTCTTGATAAGGTTCCGGTAAGTTTGCCCCACGATTCTTCAAGTGATGGCGGTCAAAGCACGAGACTTATAGTTTCGGACCAATTAAGACAAATCTTAGTTGGCACCGGCATACAAGAAGCCCTGAGTTATAGCTTCGGTAGAGAGGATAATAATGATCGATTATTGAGATTTAACAAACCCATGATCAAGATTCAGAATCCCATCTCTGAAGATTTAATTGCCCTAAGGCATAGTCTTTTGCCCGGTTTACTATCGGCTATTAGTTTAAATTCCAGCAGACAGCAATACAGGGTTGCTTTGTTTGAAATTGGTGCAACCTACATTGGAGAAGCAGAATCGGACAAACAACCAAAGGAAGAAATGCAATTAGGAATAACACTTTGGGGACGTAGAAATCCAATTAATTGGGGTTATGCTGAAGAAAATTATGATTTTTATGATATAAAGGGCATCCTAGAAACCTTATTACCCAAATCGCCTGAATTAACCTGGACCGGTGGCAAGAACCCATCTTTTCATCCGGGTCGTCAAGGTTCCATTATGTTTAATGGTGAAGAAATTGCAGTTTATGGTGAAATTCATCCGGCTGTCCAAAGAAACTTTCGGGTTCCGGGTCGTGTATACGCAGCGGAAATCTACTTTGAACGGATTCTTGAATTGTTTTTTGCGACTCCGTATTTTGCGGAATTACCGAGATTTCCCGCAGTAGAGCGAGATTTAGCTGTTGTTATCGATAAAGATCAGCCTGTTGGCGATTTGATGAATTATCTGCAATCACTAAGTGGGGAAATACTACAAGAAGTGCTTGTTTTTGATGTTTATGAGGGTAAGCCCATTCCCGAAGATAAGAAGAGCGTTGCATTTTCGTTCCGTTTTCAAGCCGATCGAACCCTAAAAGATGATGAGGTAAATAAGATCATGGATCAATGTCTCCAAGGGTTGCAGTCTAAGTATGGAGCCGATATTCGCTAGAAGGAAAAGGTTGCATAAAGTAGAATGCATGTAACAAGGGGGGGATGGTTGTGAGTTCAAAAGAAAAAATAAACTCCGTACGAGTGCAGATTTTTGGAGAAGAACTTATGGTCAAGGGGCAGGCATCTGTGGATTATATTGAAAACATGGCCTCCCTTGTGGATGCTATGCTTTCAGAAGTCCAAGAAAGTAGTCCTTCGCTTCCCCGACATCGAGTGGCCATCCTCGTAGCACTAAACTTAGCTAGCGAACTGGAGAAACTCAAAGTTAATTACGAGGATCTTCTAGCTTTAATAGACGAAGCTGATTAGGTGGGAGCTGTAAAATGGTAGGCAAATGGATCGATATTGTTCTGTTAGTGATTACAGTTGTAGCTTTAGCAAAAGGTTTTAAAAAAGGTTTGATCCGCGAGCTTCTTAGTATTGTTGGTGCCATTTTCGCTGTCCTTATTGCATACCACAGTTACCAGGGATTTGCCGTTGTTTTGCGTGAAAATTATGCATTAAGCGTTGCACAATCACAAGTGATTGCTTTTCTGGTTTTATTATTGGGCATTAGTTTTTTAGGGGCAGCAATAGGTATAGTGTGGTCTAAGGCCCTAAATCAAACTGCTTTGGCTGTATTTGATCAAATAGGAGGGGCCGTTTTCGGCATGGCTAAAGTAGGAGTGGTTGTATTAGCATTCTTGATTTTATTCAGTGCTTTAAATATAGAGCCCATCAATCTCATGATCGATGAATCCTCAGTGGTACGACATATCGGTGTTCTTTTGCCCTTTGTGTACGATTATTTAGAACATTATTGGCCCGAACACTGGAATCGTCCTTTGTGGTTATTCCCAGAAGAAAACCCCGCGTCTTTTGCGGGGTTTTATGACGAACTAAGCTTCTTCCAATTGGTAATTATGCCGATACTTGCCTAAAGGATTCATTCCTACTCCCTTGAATAACAGGGATAGGAGGGACTGGGCTTATGGAAAGACGTTTTGTTTTATATTCTAATATCTGGGTTACCGCACTCATGTTCGTATTATTTTTGTTTTCCGGTTTAACAAGTTCGCGGGGTGCCGATTATGGCAGTCTAGGTTTGGTAGCGAATAATAGATATAGATCCACTTCACATTACTTACAAGGTAAGGTTATAGTTATAGATCCCGGTCATGGTGGAGGGGATCCTGGTACTTTAGGCGTAGGTAGCACCACTGAAGCCGAAAATGTTATGGCGATTGCATGGGAGCTAAAGGCTTTATTGGAGAAAGCCGGTGCTAAAGTAGTAATGACGAGACAAGGGGATCGGCTACTATCTCAAGCAACTAATATTGCGGGCCAAAAAAACCAGCAGTTGGCTTCGAGGGTATCTACCGCCAATAGAAGTAGCGGAGAGATATTTATTTCCTTGCATAATGATTGGAACGATAACAAAAGCGTTCAAGGTACATCAGTTTATTACTACAAAGTACAAGATCTCGCTCTGGCCGAGATGCTACACGATGCGGTAGTGGGGCAACTGGGCAGTGTTGATCTCGGTGTTAAATATGGTAATTTTTATGTTTTAAGAAATACTGATATTCCAGCCGCGTTAGTGGAGGTTGGATTTTTGAGTAATCCTGAGGAAGCGGCAAAACTTGCCAAACCAACCTATCGTCTAGAAGTAGCTCGCGGTTTATTCAGAGGGATAAATGAGTATTTCAAACAGCAATTATAGGGAGGAATTGTTGTGGAATTATTGGCACCGGCCGGTTCTTTCGAGGCAATGAAGGCTGCCGTTGAAAATGGAGCAGATGCAGTTTATTTAGGTGGAAGGGCTTATAGTGCCAGAGCTTCTGCCACCAACTTCTCTTCGGAAGAGATGCAAGAAACAGTTGATTTTTGTCACATTAGAGGCGTGAAGACCTATATTGCAGTTAATACATTGATGCGTGATGATGAATTAGATAATGCTCTCAGATATTGCGCGGATTTATATAATTGGGGTGTGGACGGAGTTATTGTACAGGATCTTGGACTAGCTCATAGGCTAAGACTTGATGTACCCCAGCTAGAGGTACATGCCAGTACCCAAATGACAATACATAATTCCTTAGATTTTTCAGCTTTAGAAAAGTTAGGAATTACACGCGTTGTTTTAGCTAGAGAACTGTCGCTTGAAGCTATAAAAAAGATAAAGAGGCAAACTTCATTAGAACTGGAAGTCTTTGTCCACGGAGCACTCTGTATCTGTTACTCGGGACAGTGTCTTATGAGTAGTTTAATTGGGGGTCGTAGCGGTAATAGGGGGCAATGTGCTCAGCCTTGCCGTCAGTCCTATTTTACTAGTGATCTTGCACCTGGGGAATACGTACTATCTCCGAAGGACCTTTCTTTGATTGAATATGTGAATCAACTGCGAGAAGCGGGAGTGGCTTCTCTAAAAATCGAAGGACGCTTAAAATCACCCGATTACGTGGGCGTAGTTGTCCGTAACTATCGTGCTGCCCTAGATGGTCAACGCTATAAGGCAGAAGAACTGCGTACAGTTTTCAATCGAGGTTTTACTACTGCTTATTTTAACAATGAAAAACCACAGGATCTTATTACTTATCATCCACCTCTTAAGGAGCAACGGACGGGGAGCGCCATTGAAACGTATTCTTCAGAAAAAGCTTTCAAAAAGATAAAAGCGCGCCTAACAGCTACCTTGCAGCTCGGCGAGGAGTTAGAGCTAAATTTAATTGATGAAGACGGATTTTCGGCAGAGGCCAATAGTGATATACGGGCAGTTAAAGCCCGCGGAACCGGTTTAACGGTTGAATTACTAAGTGAAAAAATTCTACGTTTAGGTAACGATCCCTTGGAGATCGTTGAGTTACAAACCAAATTAGGTGATGCCCTTCATCTACCCGTTAGTGAATTGAATGAAACTAGAAGAAAACTAGTCGAGTCTTGGAAAACAGCGCGTCTAGCACCTTATACTAAGCGTCAAAGGATTACCTTTTCTAAGCAGCAAAAGGTAAAAACAATTAAATCTCAGCAAACAACACCAAAAATTGCCGTAACCGTTTCTTCTGCCGAAACCGCACAAGCCGTGTTAAAGGCAGGCGCGGAATTAATATATTTTTCCGGGCGAGTTTATAAAAGGAATCCCCAAGATTGGTTAAATGAATTAACTGACGTTTGCCTTTTAGGACGTGAATCAAATGTGCCGGTTTTTGCTCACTTAGAGAGAATTACCGAGGATAGCACATTGCATGATATTCATAGAAGCTTAAGCAAGCACGAATTTGATGGGGTTTTAGTAGGTAATTTAGGCAGTTGGGAGCTTGTTCGTAAAATTGCAGGGGATAAACCCATACACACAGATTGGTCCTTCAATGCTTTTAATTCAGCTACTGCAGATTACCTTCTTTCTCAAGGTGCATCTTGTGTAACGGCTTCTTTGGAGTTACAATTAAGTCAGATCCGTAATCTTGCCGATAATGCTGATGTGCCCCTAAGTATTATGGTTCATGGCCCCTTAGAATCAATGGTGACAAAGCACTGTACATTTAGGGATCAAGGGTGCAAGTATCAATGTCAAACACAGTCACCCATTAAACTTACGGACAAAAAAGGGTATGAATTTCCCGTATACTTCGATCGTTGGTGCCATATGCATATTTTTAATTCCCGTGAGCTATCGCTTATTACGCACATAAATCAACTGAAGGTAAGTGGCGTAGAGTATTTTAGAATTGAAGGAAGATTGAAGGATGCCCAAAGTTTAAGCAATCTTGTTGATCTTTATAGAAGAGGATTGCAAGGGGAAAACGCTGAATTACAGGGAAAAGAATTCACAAAAGGACATTATTTTCGTGGTGTTTTATAAAGGTGAGGGAGACTATGAATGAAAAAAGTTTGAAGGTCTTGGAATGGCCAAAAGTCCGGGAGATAGTGGCAGATAAAACGAGTTTTTCATTAAGTCGCGAAGCAATTCAAAAACTCATGCCCGGCACTAACTTGGTAGAAATAAATCGGCAACTGGAGTTAACTAGCGAGGCAGTCCGGATGTTGGTTAAACAAGGCGAAGCACCGTTCGGTGGTGCTTCGGATATTCGTTCCGTGGTAAATAGGGCGAATATTGGGGGGGTTCTCGATCCTGATCAGTTACTTCCCATTGGGGATCTACTGTACTGCACCGCTCAACTGGTAAAATATTTTACTGAGGCAGAGGGCTCCTTAGCTGAGTTAGGTAAATCTTTAGTAACTATACCAGGCTTAAGCGCTGAAATTGCCCGTTGCATAGATCACGACGGCAAGGTGCGGGATCAGGCTTCCGCGGAACTAAGTAAAATTCGCAATAAAATGCGCACTTTATCCAACCGGATCAGGGAGCGTCTTGACTCCTTGGTGCATTCTTCGGACATGCAGAAAATACTTCAAGATCCAATTATTACGGTGCGTAATGGTCGTTATGTTGTTCCCGTTAGAAGTGAATATCGCTCAAAATTTAAAGGTATAGTTCACGATCAATCGGGTAGCGGTGCCACGATGTTTATGGAACCCGCCTTTGCAGTGGAATTAAATAATGATTTGAACGTTGCCGAACAAGATGAAATTGCCGAAATTCAAAGAATCCTGAAAAGACTAACTGAATTTGTTGCCGAGGAATCATCTGTTCTCATGGCTAATGTGGAAATAATTACTGAACTGGACTGCATCTTTGCTAAAGCGCGTTATTCTAGATCAATTGATGGCACCGAGCCGAAAATGAACGATAAGGGCTATTTAAACATAAAAAAAGGTAGACATCCACTTTTAAAAGGTCATGTGGTTCCCATTGATGTATGGTTAGGTGATGAATTTCGTATTTTAGTGATCACCGGACCGAATACTGGGGGAAAAACGGTTACACTAAAAACAGTTGGATTATTTTCAATGATGGCCCAAGCCGGACTGCATATACCGGCCCACGAAGGATCATCGTTAGCTGTTTTTGACGGTATCTATGCGGATATTGGCGACGAACAAAGTATTGAGCAAAGCCTAAGTACATTCTCATCCCATATGACAACCATTGTGGATATTCTAAAAGATTTGCGCACAAATTGTCTTGTGTTACTTGATGAACTAGGTGCAGGAACTGATCCGACGGAAGGTGCCGCATTGGCCACTTCAATTCTTGACTATTTACGATCAAGAAATATTCATACCATAGCAACAACTCATTATTCTGATTTGAAAAGCTATGCCTATACAAATGAGGGGGTTGAGAACGCAAGTGTCGAATTCGATTTAAAAACACTGCGCCCAACATACCGTTTGTCAATTGGCATCCCCGGCAAAAGTAACGCTTTTGCCATTTCAACTCGGCTAGGTTTAAGCACCGATATCGTGGGAAAAGCGCAAGCCCTACTTTCGAAGGATCATTTGCATGTTGAAGATATAATCGGGGAGATGGAAACAAATCGTCGAAAAGCTGAACAAGATAGACTGAATGCTCAGATCTTTAGGGATGAACATGAAAAGTTAAAAGCCAAATATGAGCGTCTTGCTGAGAATTTGGAAAATGAAAAGATGGAGATTTTGGAGCAAGCGAAAGAAGAGGCAAGAGAATTATTGGCTAAAACCCAAGAGGAAGTAAACTCCATATTAGGTGAAGTTCGTAAAATGGGTAGGGAAGAGCTGGAAGATAGCGTTAAGGAATATAGGAAGCAGATAGAAAGCCTAAGACAAAGTGACAATCTTAAAAGTCAACGTAAGGAAAAAAAGAAATCATCTGTACCTTTGGACTTAAAGAAAGGCGAAGAAGTTAGAATTAAAAGTTTGAGGCAAACGGGTTTTGTTTTAGAACCACCATCATCCGACGGCGATCTACAAGTACAGGTCGGTATTATGAAAATCAACGTAAAGGCTGATGATGTGGAGAGGATACTTGAGCAGAAATTAACTGTTCAACGGGTAGCCACCGGAACAACAAGATCCCACTTGAGTAAAAGTCGAAGCATAAGAGGGGAAATTGATTTACGGGGAAAAACTGTAGAAGAGGGATTAACCGAAGTTGATAAATATCTAGATGACGCGTTTTTATCTTCATTAGCGCAAGTTCAAATAATTCACGGAAAAGGAACGGGCGCATTACGAGATGCCATACAAAGTTCTCTGGGTTCTCATCCCCATGTAAAAGGTTTTCGCTTTGGTCATCCTAACGAAGGTGGACATGGCGTCACCGTCGTTGAAATACATTTACAAAAATGAGGAAGAGCCGGCAACAGCCGGCTCCTATTTATTATTTAACGAAAGAAGGGAAGATTTTGCCACCACGGGCGTGTGCAGCGAGGAGAGTATTCAGTAGGTTCGGTTCCTTTAATGAATATCTCCCTGCGACTTTCGCCTGCAGGTAAAGTGCAATCATCTTTAACTAAAAGCCCTGTCTTTGTATCAATCAGAACACCTTCTACTAATCCCCCGGGTTTTGGAAAATCTTTTATGGGAGCATCTTTTAATGCTTCACGCATAAAGTCACCCCAGATAGATGCCGCGTTCCAGGAACCATACCGAACACCTCTATAGATCATTGGCGCCGGTTTGTCTTCCCCAAACCACACTATGCCAACTAAATCCGGGGTATAGCCTACAAACCATGCGTCGCGATACTCTGTGTGGGTACCGGTCTTGCCTGCAGCGGGTCTACCTATATTTGCATTTTTCCCTGTGCCTCTTTCAATAACACCTCTAAATAGATCGGTCATTATATAGCTAGTCTGTTCACTTAAGACAACCTCTTGAATTGGCTTGTGTTCTTCTAGAATAGTTCCGTTAGAATCTGTTACACGAAGAATTGCTGTTGTATTCGTCTTAATTCCTTGATTTGCTAAAATCGCATAAGCGCTAGCTAGCTCAAGTAGGGTAACACCCTTGGTCATTCCACCTAAAGCAAGGGGCGAAAGGGCTACGTCATTGATTCGTCCTTGTTCAACAAACGTCGTAATACCCATCTTCTTACCATAATTAATGATAGTCTGCGGTCCTATTTCTTCCACAACCTTTGCCGCGACAACGTTCAATGAACTTTCAACCGCTTCTCGCACTGTAACTTCACCTGAAAAATCCTCGTAATAATTTTGCGGTTTCCATATTTGACCGTCTTTAAGAGTGAATTCAGTAGGTTCATCCATATAAATATCGGCAACGGTTACGCCGCGATCAATGGCCGCCGTATATGGGAAAATTTTAATTGCTGAACCCGGTGAACGCATTGCCAAAACCGTACGATTGAATTGATCCTCTCCTCGTCCGCCAACCATCACTCGGATTTCACCTGTTTGGGGAACTAGGGCAAGCAATGCACCTTGAGGCTGTGTTAAGGGACCCTCATGTTGTGGATTAACGGGCAAGTTGTTAAGAAGTGCGTTTTCTGCTGCCTTTTGCATATCCAAATCTAAAGTTGTATAAACTCGTAGACCACCACCGAAAACCGCCGCCTCCCCATAGCGTTCAACGAGGCGCTGGGTTACGTAATCCACGAAATAACGGGCCTGATTAACCCTTTCTGATCTAGTCGCTAGTTGTAAAGGCTCGGCTTTAGCCGCAGCTGCTTCTGCCGCAGTTATGAAGCCCACTTCTTGCATCCTACTTAGAACAAAATTCCTTCTTTCTATGGATATATCGGGGTTAACAATAGGTGAGTATCGACTGGGCCAACGAATTACACCGGCTATAAGTGCCGCTTCACTCAATGTGAGTTCTTTCGCTGATTTCCCGAAATAGGTGCGGGCACCTGCTTCAATGCCGTAAGCACCGTGATTTAGGTAAAATTCGTTTAAGTAGGCTTCAAGAATTTCATCTTTTGAGTATTTTCTTTCTATTTGAACTGCCCAGAGAAATTCTTCCAGTTTGCGTGTTATTGTCTTTTTCTGGGTTAAGAATACATTACGTGCAAGCTGCATAGTTATGGTGCCGCCGCCTTGCGTGAAACTCCAATTTTTAATATTTACTAAAATAGCACGCCCAAAAGCCACAAAGTTAATGCCGTGGTGATTATAAAATTGGTCATCTTCAATAGCAACCACAGCATTTTTCACATGATCAGGTAACACAGTGATATCAACGGGCATTCTATTTTCTCTATATAAATCCGTGATTAATTTCCCTTTTACATCATAAATGTAAGTAGTAAAGTCTTGATGTATGTTTACTTGATCTAAACTTGGGGCACTTCGCAAATAAGCCGAAATGACTCCTATCGAAAGCCCAAGAATGGTAGAACCCAAAATAACTAAGACATAGATAAGTATAGTTTTGTTTCTTTTTTTACTTAATTTCGCCACAAAAGCACCCCCATGGGATAGTCATTTTCTATTATAGCATATATTCTCTATAAAAAGTTTATTAACTGAGGTGCTTATTAAGCATGTTGAAACTATGGAAAAGAGGTGGTTTTTGTGACGGATTGGCGATGGAAGAAAAGAAAATCTGTTACTGTGAAGCAAAAGTTAAAATGGCGCACTTATTTAGGTTTAGTATTATTTATTTTTCTGCTATTCTCTTCATTGAGTCTAATGATTGTCGAAAAACGATTGGCCCCTGTTTTGCGTGCTTGGGCGCAGACAAGGGCAGTTAGCTTAGCCACACGTGCTATTAATGTGGCAGTTGAGGAAATGATGGCCGTTAGTTTGAGTAGTACAACGATGGCCTATTTAGTTCGAGATAACGACGGTAACCTGCAAGGAATTCAATACGATATGGGCGAAGTTAACAGGGTAAGCAGTCAAGCAACACATAAGATTTTGCAAACCTTAAATAATCTTGGAGAAGAAGTCTTTCCCATACCCCTTGGGCAACTAAGCGGATTTGATTTTCTAGCTTCTTGGGGTCCGGAAATTCCGGTTCGTATGATTCCCGTTGGGGGACTTACCACAACTCCCATGTCTAGTTTCTCTAGCGCGGGAATTAACCAAACTTGGCATCGTATTTTATTGGATATTGAAGTGAAGATGAGAGTTGCTGTACCTCTCATGGAAGAGGAAATAGTAGTTTCAACACAAGTGCCCATTGTTGAAGAAGTGTTTGTTGGTTCCGTGCCTAACTGGTACTTTTCCACACAGGAAAATTTAGAAACCAATAGTGGTCGTTTGGAATTTCTTTTAAAGTGAGGGGAGAATAATTCGTTATAACCATCGTTTGATTGAAAGGAAATGGATCAAAACCTGGCTCGGGGGTTCTAGAGAAAATAATGGTGCAAGCAGGGCTTTTTCAGTAATGATTCCTTCTAATGACCTAGCATTGGATCTGGAAAATGCTAGATTAGCTGTTATGGCCGATTTCTTTTGCACTTGGCAGACGGGTAAAAAGCCCTTAATTATGTTTTTAAATGCCCCAAACATTCAAAATGAAAATCTCGCGAGATTGGGTCTCTTCATGTGCCAAGACCAAGGCGCAAAATTCGATCTCGGAGTAATACCTCGCGATTTCCCTGTTATAGCGGAAAATATAGAAGGCGCAAAGATTATTAATGCCGGCCGTTTGCTTCCCCATACCTCGTTGGAGTACTTATTACCTGATTTCGGCGGAGATGTGCTCAGATTGTATTTCTTATACCTGGGACCTCCCGATAGGGACTATAAATTTGAATGGATCAATCTCGCCGGTGTTTATAAGTTTGCTCAAAAAGTGTGGCATTTGGGTAGGGGTTTCACCGGGAGCACACCTTCAGTCAGTACCCAAGAGGAGTTAGTTGGGCTCGAAGAAGTAGTTAATACACGCATTGAACAGAAAAAACCCCACACGGCTTTAGCGGCCATAATGGAGTTTTTGAAAGATAAAAAACACTTAAGTGAAATTGAAATTTTAATGGTAGCTAAACTTTTAAAGCCCTATACACCGTTTTTATCTGCAGAACTAGTTAGTTTTATTTCGTCTGTCTAAATAAATGATAGCAGGTAAGGTTGCAATACAAATGATTAGTGCGATGATTTGCGTTAGTACAAATGGACCGTAAAGTTCACTATGTTGTCGAATGAAGTCTAAGAAAAATCGAACAACAGAATGAATAAAGAAAACTCGCAAAAAAGCATAACCCGGATACTTCGGCTCTTTAGACCATTTCCAAGCAAAGGGAAGGATTATTAAAGATGCAATCACTTCGTATAGTTGACTAGGGTGCACGGGCACTAAAGTTTCGGGAAATTTTATGCCCCACGGTAAATTTGTGGGGGGACCATATAACTCTCCGCTTAAAAAGTTGCCCAAACGGATAAAAATGTGTCCCACAGGTATAACAGGTGCGGTCAAATCGGCTAATACCCAGTAATTTAACTTATGTTTACGAACGAAGAAAATACCCACAATCATAATGGCAATGATCGCCCCATGCGAAGCCATACCACCGCGACCAAAAATCTCTAGGGGGTTTTCTAAAATATAGCGCCAATATGGCAGGATTGCCCCAAGGCGGCTTCCGATTAAGCCGGAAAAAGCACCGAGAAAGTATAAGTTTTCTATAATTCGTTGCTCAATATCATGGATCTTTGCGAAGTAACGAACAATGTAAAAAGCTGAAACAAATGTGGCGGCCATCAGAATACCATACCAATAAATATCTAAAGACCCAATGCTGAATGCTATTGGATTCATACCATCACCTCTTTTTTAGTTTGCTTGATTATAATTCACCTTTATTAAGAAAATACCTGCTCTAGATTGGGAGGCTAATTTAATGAAAAAGATTGTTTTAACCGGTGGCGGTACTGCAGGACATGTGAATCCCCACTTTGCACTTTTGCCCCATCTACAAAAAAATGGTTGGGACGTACATTATATAGGGAGTCATGATGGAATTGAACGGCAGTTAGTGGGGGAGCAGATTCCTTATTATCCAATCAGTGCCGGTAAACTTCGGCGTTATTTTGACTTAAAAAACTTTTCCGATCCTTTTAGGGTTCTCAAAGGTCTAGTGGATTCTTTGAAGATTTTACGTAAAATTAAACCGCAAGTAGTATTTAGTAAAGGTGGTTTTGTGACCGTACCCGTTGTTATGGCAGCCTGGCTACTTAAAATCCCTGTGATTTTACATGAATCCGATCTCACACCCGGACTAGCGAATCGATTAAGCCTTCCTTTTGCAAAAGAAATATGCCTGACATTTCCCGAAACTTTAGATTATGTTAAAGAAAAAGGCATAGTTACCGGGACTCCAATACGTGCAGAAATTCTGCGCGGATCGAAAGAAAAAGGAGCCGAACTTTGTGGGTTTAATCCTTTAGTTCGTACCATCTTAGTGATGGGAGGAAGCCAAGGTTCTGCCGTGCTCAATAAAGTTATTCGCGAGAACTTAGAGCTCCTTACCAAGGATTACCAAATTGTACACTTATGCGGACAAGGAAATCTCGATAAAGGCATAAAAAATGTTCGCTATAGCCAGTTTGAATATGTGCGCGATGAACTTGCGGATATTTTCGCTTTAGCGGATGTCATTTTATCACGTGCCGGCGCAAATGCCATTTTCGAGTTCTTGGCCCTTTCCAAACCCAACATTTTGGTTCCCCTA
>DUPA01000259.1 GCA_012838515.1 Natronincola sp.
AGTTGCGAATAACCGTGTGCTGTAATTCTCGCAAAATCCTTAAAGGATGTTCCTTCTTCAGCCAACAGCTCCTTATAAACCGATTCTTGTTGTTCATGAGAGCTAATTCTTGCCTGAATTGCGTTCACGTCTTGTACCTGTCTGCGTAAAATCGCTTGCCGAGCTTGGGCTTCAACAGTTATGGCTTCTAGCCTATTTCCATAGACCGTGGCACCAATTGTGACGCCAATGACAGAAAGGAAAAGAAGGGTTGCAATCAATCCGGCAATAAATTCCCACCGTACTTCAGTCTGCTTTAGAGGCCTTTCTTCTCTAGGCAGTAAGTTAATCCTCATAGATCTAACCCCCTTAAGCCTAGGGCTATGGCCGATCCATAACCGCTAAATCCTTCCGGTCTCATTAGATCAAAATCCACTTTGAGGTTATCAATTGCTTTTAAAGGACGAATATCAATATCCATATCCTTTTGCAGCATTTCTGCAATCCCCGGTAAATCAGCCATGCGACCAACTAAAACCACTTCTCCCAGCATGGCTCTGAAGTTTGTCGCCCGTTCTTGAGCCCTCACGAAATCTAATGTTTGTAGCACAGAACCGGCAAATTGTTGAATGCTACCGCTTAAACTGCGCATATTTCCCGTTCCTTCCGTGAGCAAGTAATCTATATCATGATTTTCACATAGATCCTTTGCCTGCTCTTCAGAACATTCGAATGCCTCTTGAACACCTTTTCTAATATGCGATGCTCCAACGGGCACAACCCTTAAAACCTTAAAAACACCGTCTAAAATCACTTGCACCGTTGTCTGTTCTTCACCGATTTCCACATAAGCACGCTCATCACCGGTGTCTAGCAATTCTCGCCAACCGAAGGCCGGTACATCAATGCTCTCTAAAACTAAACCTGCTGATCTTATGGCCTCAATGTAAGGGTTAAGATTCTCCCTCGGACAAGCAACCAAAACGAGCTCCACATCGTCGCCTGATTTGGTGTTCACAAAATAATCAAAACACACATCTCTCGTTGACTCCACCGGAAAAGATACTAATTCCGGAATTTCAAACTCAAGGGCTTTATCCAGTTCTTTACGGGACATATTAGGTAACTTATGGGTTTTCACCGTTACCCAGTTGCTCCGCACGCCTAGGACCGTGGATTCTTCATATAAATCTGCTTCCTCCACGAGTAACTCTAAAGCCTCGGTGAGTTTTTTGGGATTAGCCACCTTTCCATCAACAACAACTCCTTCAGGAAGGGGCATCGAATTCAGTTCGGTTACCACTTTGTTTCGCCCTTTACGGGCAAGTACAGCAGTTCGTATACCGGAAGAATCGATATCAATCCCCACAATTCTTTTTGCCATTTTCACCACCCCTTAAATTGACGTTGCCATTTGCATCATCGGCAAATACATTGAGACTAAAACAAACAAGACTACTCCTGCTAATAGTACCATTACCATTGGCTCTAGCAGTTTAGTGAAGCTAGCCACGGCAAAGTTTACTTCCCGATCATAATAATTAGCCAATTGCACTAAAACAGTTTCTAGGTTACCTGTTTCTTCACCCACATTTACCATCTGCACCAACATGGTTGGGAAGACTTTATGTTCAGTTAAGGGAGCACTAATCCCTTGACCACGCTCAACACCTCTGGTGGCACCTTGTATTGCTTGTTTAACCACCACGTTGTCCATGAGGCGTTCTAGAATCCCCAATGTGGCTATCATGGCAATGCCACTTGTTAAAAGCAAACTTAGGGTTCGACAAAACCTAGAGAAAATAACCATCTTTTGCAATTCTCCCAAGGCAGGTATGGCCAGCAAAAACTTATCTTTGATAAATCTGCCTTTTTCAGTTTTAACGAAAGCCCTAAACGCAAAGACTATTCCTGCAATAATTGCCAGTACGATATACCAGTTCTTCACCATCCAATCGCGACCACTGAGCACCGCGACTGTAGTTGCGGGTATCTCAACCCCCATCCCTGAGAAGTTACGCACCAACATTGGTAGGACTACGAAAAGTAAGATTAAAACCATAACTAACGATACGGAGACAATGATACCGGGATACATTAGTGCTTCCGAAATCTTTTTACGGAGTTCATCCTCACGTTCGTAATAATCTGCCAAACGGTTCAAAACCTCAGGCATGGCACCGGTTACTTCTCCCGCCTCAACCAAGTGAATAAATACGTGGGGGAAAACATCTCTATTTTTCTCCAACGTTTTGGTAAAGGCCACACCACTGGCTACCTCTAAACGTATGTCATGCAAAACCTCCGCGAATGCCTGGTCATCACTTTGGCTCTCTAAAAGCTCCAAAGCCTGCACCAGTGTTAATCCTGTGTTTAGCATAATGGCAAACTGACGACAAAAGATACCTAAGTTTTTTGCCTTTAGTTTTGGCCTGCGCTTGAATAAAGGCTTGGATTCTTTTGCAACTTTAATGGAGGTGACTAAATAACCTTGTTCCCTAACTTGGATGGCTGCAGCGGCCTCTGTCTCCGCTTGTACAAAACCTCTAACCGTCCTTCCTCCACGGCTTCTACCCGTATAGGCATAGCGCTTCATTAATTACGCACCTCCCTAATTTGCATATTGTTCTCTACTTAATAAGGCGCTTCGGTCAATGACCCCTTGATTAACCAGTTTTTCAATGGCTGCATCTAAGGTTTGCATGCCAAAGCGAGATCCTGTTTCTATCATTGAAGGAATTTGATGAACCTTTTCTTCTCGAATCATATTACGAATTGCCGGAGTACCGAGCATGACTTCAACTGCGGGAACCATGCCGCGTCCGAATTGATCAGGGAATAATTGCTGCGATATTACCGCTTCTAAAACGCCGCTTAACTGAATTCTAATCTGTTGTTGGCTTTCAGCGGGAAACGCATCGATCACTCGGTCAATGGTTTTCGCTGCGCCGCGAGTATGTAATGTTGATAAAACTAAGTGTCCTGTTTCGGCGGCTGTTAAGGCAATTTGTATTGTTTCTAAGTCACGCATTTCACCAACGAGAATTATGTCAGGGTCAGAACGTAGGGCTGCCCTCAAACCATTGGCAAATGATCTTGTATCTGCCCCCACTTCACGTTGGTTCACAACGCAATTCTTATGGGGATGGAGAAACTCAATGGGATCCTCCAGGGTAATGATAACCCCTTGCCGTTCCCTATTCATAATATCCAGCATGGAAGCTAGTGTTGTTGACTTACCGCTTCCCGTTGGGCCTGTGACTAAGACCAATCCGTCTTTTAATTGGGCAATATCATAAAGAATGGACGGTAAACCAAGTTGATCTAAACTTTTAACATCTGTGTTAATGACACGCATGGCCACGGAAATTGCACCTCTTTGGCGTGATAGATTACAACGGAATCTGCCGAGTCCGGTAATGCCATAAGAAAAGTCAACCTCACCAACACTTTGTAGTACTTCAATATGAGCTTCGAGAAAAGTATCTTTAATCAATCTTTCGATATCGGCGGGTAATAAGCGTTCAAAACCTTCAATCCATTTAATTGAACCGTAAATACGTAAAATAGGCGGTAGTCCGGCAGTTAAATGGATATCTGAAGCGCCTTGCTCGATTGCTAACTCCATCAATTGCTTTAGGTTTTCTACCGGTTTCATCATTCATCCCCTTCCATATCAACACTGTATACTGTTCGGAGAATTTCTTCAGACGTGGTAATACCTGCTATTAGTTTATTAATTGCTGCCTCTTGCAAAGTGGTCATTCCCGATTCTAAGGCAATATCCCACAGTTCGCTTTCTCCCGCTTCCCGTTCAACCGCCTGCCTCATCTTGCGATTAAACATGAGCACTTCTTCAACCACGGTTCTTCCTTTATAACCGCTATTATTACAATTGGGGCAACCCCTACCTATATAGACTTTTTCAGGGGGCTCCATGCCTAAGCTTTTAATAAAACGAATCATTACCGGATCAGTCAGCTCAGTCGATTCTTTGCACTCTTTACAAATCGTACGTACCAAACGCTGGGCTAGAATACCTATAATTGTTGAACTTAAAATATAAGATTCCATCTCCATATTCAAAAGGCGAGTGACGGTTGCCACCGCGCTGTTAGTATGTAGTGTTGATAGTACCAAGTGACCTGTTAGGGCAGAACGGATGGCAATTTCACCCGTTTCTTCGTCTCGGATTTCACCGACCATGATCACGTCGGGGTCTTGACGTAAAACCGTACGTAGTCCGGTTGAGAACGTTAAATCTACTACCGGATTAACTTGCACATGGTTTACTCCCGCCAAGCGATATTCAACGGGATCTTCAACGGTAACCAAGTTCTTTTCAGGGGAATTCAAACGGTTTAAAAATGCATATAAAGTCGTGGACTTACCGCTACCTGTAGGTCCTGTCACTAAAATCAAACCTTGGTTAAGTCGCAGCATTTGTTTAATATTATCTAAATTATGAGGTGCAAAGCCAAAATCCTCTAATTCTAATAAATTACTTGATTTATGTAATAATCGAGCTACGATTTTTTCACCATGAACGGTTGGTAAAGAAGAAATACGCATATCTACTTCTTGTTCTCCCAACCTCATCTGAATACGACCATCTTGCGGCTTACGACGTTCGGTAATATCTAAATTACTCATGATCTTGATTCGGGAATTAACGTCACTACGCAAATTTTTAGGAATCTGCATAATCTCGTGTAAAATACCATCCACACGATAACGAACACGCATCCCTTCTTCGTCGGGTTCGAGGTGAATATCACTTGCCTTTTGTTTGATGGCCTGCTCTAGGATCATGTTAGCCAGGCGAACACCCGGTGCATCACCAATGTATTGTAACCTTGCCAATTCTTCTTCCGACTCCAGTTCTTCTTCTTCTGGGCGAAAAAGTTCAAAAACCTCTTTAGCACTCTGGCTAATATTTGTGGTTCTATGGAAAGCCTCGTCAATTTCTTCTTCGGTGGCAATCACCGGTCTGATGATTTTTCCGGTGAGGCGTTGCATCTCATCAATTACGTTAATATTTAAAGGATCTGCCATGGCCACCTTTAAGTAACCGTCTTCCTCTTCTAAAGGTAAAACTTGACGAGCTGTAATCATTGTATCGGGAAGTAAATTAATAACTTCCGGTGATAGCTGGCTGTTGGCAAAATTAACACGATCAATCCTTAAGTGCTCACTTAACGCTTCGGCCACCTGATCAGATGTGACAAAACCCAACCTAACTAATGCTTGGCCCAGTCTCTCCCCGGTACTTAGCTGTTCTTCGAGAGCTTGGGTAAGTTGGTCATAGTCAATTAGCCCTTGTTCTTGGAGAATATCTCCTAACCTTTTACGCATTAGTTAATCCCACTCCTTTATTAAAAAAACCGACGCAAAGTACACTTTGGCCGGTTGCACTAACAATTCACAACAAGCCAAGTGCCCAAATACGGCCCGCTGATCATCATTTCCACTTAAAGTATATTGCACTGTTAGGTCTTTTTTAGCACAGGCTAGCCTTAATATAAAATGAACACTCTAAGCGTTTTTTCTCTGTTGAACAATATAATTCGTTAGGCGTAGTTAGTTTTCCTGCATATTCCAAATTATTTTTTTTACATCCTCCACTACAATAAAACTTTGCCCAGCATTTATTACAAATTTCACTATTTAAAACATGATTGTCCTTAAATTCATTAGGTAAATCCTCATTTAAAACCCCTTGCCCAATAGTACCGAGTTTAAACTCTTCGTCACCTACAAATTGATGGCAAGGGTATAAATCTCCATTGGGGGCAACTGCAAGATACTCATGACCTGCCCCGCATCCTAAAAGACGCTTATAAATACAAGGACCATTTGTCAACTCAACATTAAAGTGATAAAAATTAAACGGTTTAGAAGATTTTAGACGTTCTAAATAAATATCCGCCAAGCGATCATATTCGGCTAAAACTTCTGTGAGATGCTCTTCTTTAATAGCATAAGGTTCACTGGGATCTGTCACAACGGGCTCAACGGAAATCTCCTTAAAGCCTAAATCACTTAGATGGAGCACATCCTCGGTGAAATCTAAATTATAAGAAGTAAACGTTCCGCGCACGAAATAACTTTTATCGCCCCTTTTTTCAACTAAACGTTGAAACTTAGGTACGACAACTTCATAAACTGAGCCATGATTATTAACCGTTTGACGTACTTTGTCATTAATTTCTTTGCGTCCGTCTAAACTTAAAACCACATTATACATATGCTCATTAATAAAATCATCCATTTCGGGCTTTAAGCCTATACCATTAGTAGTGATGGTAAAGCGAAAGGTTTTTCCATGTAGTGCACCTTGCTCGAGACCATAATAAACCGTTTCTTTCACCACATCCCAATTAAGCAAGGGCTCGCCACCGAAAAAATCAATATCAAGTTGCTTACGATTTCCGGAATTGACAATAAGAAAGTCCACCGCTTCTTTTGCAATTTCCAAGGGCATTAGTCCCCTGGCACCTCCAAAATCTCCGGTGGAAGCAAAACAATATTTACATCGTAGATCGCAATCGTGTGCCACATTCAAGCATAAAGCTTTAACAACACTCTCTTGTCTCGGTATATCAGTAAGCAAATTTTCACTAAACAACAAATTCGCCTCAATCAGCTCCAATACTTCATCGCCAACTTCGGCAAACTTGGGGTTTTTATTAATAAAACCTCTTAATTTATCAATACTATGCAAGTTATCGTTTTCATCTATAGATTTAATCAACTCGTAGGCCAATTCATCAACTACATGAACTGCCGCGGAATTACCATCAACAACCAAATGTTTATCATTCTGGATAAAATAATGAACACAAGATTTATCCAACACAGTCCCACTTCCTATCAAAGCAAAAACTACCTATTTTTCGCAAGCTTGATTACCCACAGTACAAGAAGTCTTACATGCAGATTGGCACGAAGTCTGACATTCACCGCAACCTCCGGTAATCACAGTTTGCTTTAAGCCCAAATTAGTAAGTGTCTTAATATGTTTAGATTTCATTTGAACACTCCCCTTAAAATTTAATCTTCTATGACAGTATTTTACCACAAAGTAACTCTTATGGCAAAGAAAACCACCTAATTAATGCAAAATTATAATCTAAAGCCTTTAAATGCCAATAATTCTTAACTAAAAAAATAAAGCCCTTCTATGATACTTAATTAGTTGATCTAAGAAGGGCTTTATTAAGCTATGATATTGATTTTTACTCTTCATCCTCGTCAATCGAACTGCAACCGGGTATCAAGTGGCAAGCAACAAAATGACCATCGCCACTGTCAATAAATTTCGGTTCTTCCACCTTACAAATGTCCATTACCTTAGGACATCTAGTATGAAAACGACAACCGGTAGGCGGATTTATCGGACTGGGTACATCACCCTTGAGTAAAATACGTTCTTTTTTAAGTGTGGGATCCGCTTCTGGAATCGCCGAAAGCAAAGCTTGCGTATATGGATGTTTAGGGTTGCGATAAAGTTCATCTTTATCGGTGAGTTCCACAATCTTTCCTAAATACATAACTGCAACGCGATCGGAGATGTGTTTCACAACACTCAAGTCGTGGGCAATAAATAGATAAGTTAACCCAAACTCATCTTGCAAATCTTCTAGAAGGTTAATTACTTGGGCTTGAATTGATACATCTAAAGCGGAAACGGGTTCATCGCATACAATCAAACGGGGATCAACGGCAAGAGCCCTGGCTATTCCAATTCTTTGTCTTTGTCCTCCTGAGAACTCGTGGGGAAAACGTCTAGCGTGGAAAGCACTTAGGCCCACAACTTCCAGTAGCTCTCGAACACGTTTTTCCTTTTCGGCGCCCCTGGCAATTTTATGGATGTGCAATGGTTCTCCCACAATGTCACCAACTGTCATGCGGGGATTTAAAGAACCATAGGGATCCTGAAATATAATCTGCATATCTTTTCTTAGCTCGCGAAGATCATCTTTTGGCAAAGCGGGAATGTTTTTGCCATCGAAATAAATTTCTCCCGAAGTGGCCTCTAATAGACGGAGAATTAATCTCCCCGTGGTGGTTTTACCACAGCCGCTCTCTCCAACCAAACCAAGGGTCTCACCTTTAAAAATATCAAAAGTAACGCCATCAACTGCTTGAACGGCACCAACTTGTTTGCTGAAAATTATGCCTTGTCTAATGGGGAAGTGTTTGACTAAATCTCTAACTTCAACCAATGTTTCTTGCGTGTTTATGGTTCCGTCAGTCATTATTTAGTCCACCTCCTTTTGATCAACATCAGCTTTCTCATTGTAATCAACAACTTTCCAACAAGCTACTTTATGCCCTTCCTTTAATTCAAAGCCAGGTGGCTCTTTTCGAACACATAGTTCGGTGGCAAACGGGCAACGGGGGTGAAAACCGCATCCTTCCGGAAAACTTCCGGGAATAGGTACTGACCCCGGAATTGTGGCAAGCTTTTCTCCTTCTCCATCTAAGCGGGGTATGGATCCTAAAAGTCCAATTGTATAAGGATGCCTGGGATTCTTAAAAATTGTATGGGTGTCCGCAGCCTCTACGATTTTACCCGTATACATAACCACAACCTTGTCAACTAATTCGGCAATTACACCTAAGTCGTGGGTAATCATCATGATGGCAGTACCCATATCTTCACGTAATCCGCGCATTAAATCTAAAATTTGGGCTTGAATGGTTACGTCTAACGCTGTTGTAGGTTCGTCAGCGATCAGTAATTTTGGATTACATGACAAAGCCATGGCTATCATAACACGTTGACGCATCCCGCCGCTTAATTGATGAGGATAATCATCTATGCGACTTTCAGGAGATGGAATCCCCACTATCCGCAACATCTCAATTGACTTTTCACGAGCTTCTGCTTCGTTTAGACCTTGGTGAAGCATTATTGCCTCGGATACTTGGTTTCCCACCGTGAATACGGGGTTAAGCGAAGTCATGGGTTCTTGGAAGATCATTGAAATATCGTTTCCCCGAATATTCCTCATTTCGTTTTCCGTAAGCTCTAGAAGGTTTTTCCCCTCAAAAATAATTTCACCACCTTCGATTTTTCCCGGTGGTTGTGGAATAAGGCCCATAACTGATAAGGAGGTTACACTTTTACCGCATCCTGATTCGCCAACAATCCCGATGGTGCCTCCCCGTTCTAAATCGAAGCTTATTCCATCTACTGCGGGAATCACTCCGTCATCTGTGTAAAAATAAGTTTTGAGGTTCTTTACTGACAACAATTTCTGTGTCATAATACCCTCCCTCTCTTAATCCCTAAAATCAGAAAGAATAATCAAAAATTACCCCGGCTGATATCAGAAAGTTATTCGCCGAAGGAAACTGAATACCTTCTTTAAAACTTTGGAATTTAATCAATTTTCTTCCTAACTAATTAAGGAAATTTTTACCTCAGGTTCCTCTCCGGACCAACGTAAGACCAGACCATCCAAGGAGAACCAACATATCTCAATTGCATGGGGTAAACCCGAGCTATGTAAGATAGTTGTTAACTTAAATACTTGGGAAGAGTGTATGCACCCCAGAGCGGAACTAAGGTTATCGGGAGCCCACAATATCTCTGCCTTTTGTTCATTAACAACTAAAGATGCACTACTTTCAGAGGGAAGAAGTTCTCGTAATCCGGAATAATGCGACTTAAGATCGATCCTTTCGGGGGTAATTAATTGTTCATAGCGAATTTGATCCCCCGTTTTAAAAAAGGCACTTGCTTGAAAGATCTCTTGTTTTGACCATTCCCCAACATGTTCAGAAATTTCGCTTCCGGGAATCTTCTTAATCTGAAGTTCACCTTCAGCGGGCAATGGGATAACCTCCCTTTGCTCACCTAAACGCTTTTCCAAGATTCTGGCGTAATTGCGACGCATTAAATTAAGGGAAAGATCTGCTTCAGAAAGAATTGTTCGAACATAACGGTTAGTTGTTCCAACTATTTGTGCCAGTTCTTCAACTGTTAAAAAGGGATCCTTAGTGGCTAAAGCAATCACTTGTGCTTTAACTGAACCATCCATGATAAAACCTCCAATAAATATTAGATGATTCGTTCTAAACGTTTAGTAGAACTCAAACCGGGAATACGCCCCCGTTTTGCTACTGCCTGTCCATTTACTTCTTTTATATCCATGGTCATATCAATGGCTGAAGCACCGGAGATGTAACTTCCCACACCGAATGCATCGGCACCTGCCGCAACCAATAATTTAATTCTTTCAGGATCCAGACCGCCCGAGACAAAAATCTTGATATTTTCATGCCCTGCAACATCCAATTTAGCCCGCAACTCCCTCACAAGATCAGGGGTTACTCCCCCTCTTTCGCTGGGTGTGTCTAACCTCACTGACTCCAAACCGGTATTGGGAGACGACGCTAGACGCAAACTTTCCTCAACTTCGTCTTTAAACGTATCAACCAACATGGAGCGCACCGATTCGGGAGGCATAAACTTGTGATAAGCTTCAGCGGCCTTTAAACTGTCACCAACCATGAGGAAAAGGGCATGTGGCACTGTTCCCGATGGCTCTAAACCGGCGAGTTTTGCCCCTAAAATGCACGAGGCACCATCTGCCCCACCGACTATTGCTGCTCTTTCCATAACCGGAGCAACCGCGGGGTGCACGTGGCGAGCACCAAAGCAAAGAACGGGACGCCCATCTGCCGCATCTTTTGCGATTTTAGCAGCAGTGGCCCATCCGCAGGAACTTGCTAAAATACCCAAAATAGCGGTTTCATATAGTCCGAATTGTGTATAAGGACCTTCGATTCGCATCACCGTTTCTTTTGCATCAAAAGAAGAGCCTTCAGGTAAACTCCATACTTTTAAACCAACATCGTCGAGTAGATTTTTGGTTTCTTCTACACCGACAAATACACCTTGCCTACGCCCAAAGATTTCCGCAGTCACAATAGTATCTTCCATATTTAATTTATTCAAAATCTCTTTGGTTTTAATAAAATA
>DUPA01000260.1 GCA_012838515.1 Natronincola sp.
CTAGGGAGGTGCTTGGGTAAATCCTGGGCTAACACTTAGGATTTACTTTTTACCATTTGGGTAAATAATCACTAGGTTTAGATAAGCGTAATAACTACGAGCGTGGTCTTTCTTCCCTAAGTTCTCACGCCGGATTAGGAAGGCCAGCCCACTCTCTTATGTCAGAAAGGATGTGTTAGTAATGACTAAAGAACGAAAGAAAACACACACTGCTACAGTTGTTTTATTATTTGTGTGATTCTTTTGTCCGGTTTAGCGTATAGAATGGGGTTTGATGATGGACGTTTACAAAGAATGCGCGAAGAGGCGGAGTGAAGAGAACAAATAAGCACCTTACATAATAACAATTATAGTAAAATTTTTTAGATAAAGTCCATATAATTGTGTAAAAGTAAAAGGGGGGTGCGGACGGAAACCTGGACCTAATAATATGGTTCCAAAACAACCTGACCAACAGGAGGAAAACCAGAGGGCCGGCATAAAAAGCCCGTAAGATAGTGCTTTTTTGATTGGAATCTTAGATAAAAAAACACCGTACAACACCCAGGATAATCCTGTGGGTCAGACGGTGGCTAAAAAGGCTCAAAATATTTGTTTAGTTAATTATCGCTGATCTTTTTTCGTGAAATTTGCTACCGAACTAAGTATAGAACCAACAATCAGGCCCAGACCAATTGCCAGCAACAACAGTTGAACGAAATTTAATGTGCCGACAAACGATCCCACTACCATCCCCACACCTATAATTGCCAGGGGCAACCCGCTTTTCTTATTCATTGTGAATATCCCTCCTTTTCAGAAGAAATCCCTAGGATTTAATTAATAAACCCTCGGGAGTGTAAGTTCTTGGTTGTTATAATAGCATAATTTACCATAGCTGTCCATTTCCACTCAGGCAGTGCTATTTGCGCTGTCGCCGTTTTTCATAAACAATCACGTAAAGCCAACGCTCTAAACCCCAATTACCGCGGGTTTTTATAACGAAACGTCAACATTTAAGGATTTTAAATTATAATGCCGAATTTTGGGATCAATAAATAAAGGTTTCCCTTTTTTATTTTCAAGCGGAATAAATCCTAGGTGGAAACTACTAAACTACGAATTAAATCCGGCCTCTTCTGTCTTATCCTACCAACAGCTACAGCCAACATTATGCAAAGGGTAAGGGCACAACGGACCTCCATTTTCTTTTGCCCACGGATATTATAGTTTTCAAAACCAAAAAAACCATCAAGTCTTGAGTTTACCCGCTCGACGGAAGTTCTTTTATCATACGCTCGCCTCCAAGCATAGCTTGAACGGGCCAACGGAGTAAAAAGACGGCGATTCTCTTCCAATTTGATACGTATACCTTTTGCCATCGGGCAGGAGGCAAAACCTTGGCAACCAAGGACGTAGTGTTTTGCCGGGCAACGATACTTGAGTGTACCCCGTTGCTCTTCGAACCCTCCAAAGGCCATCTCCCTTTGCACACCTCTTTCGGGGCAATAATAATAAATTGTGCCTTTGTAATCATGACTTACATTGGAATGATCCCCTAGTAATCGTGGGGAGATCCTGATCTTGCCAGAGGTTTCTAATATCAATTACCGGTTTTATCTTGTATTCATCCCAGTGTTTTACAATGGGCTTACCATCATCATAACCCCAATCAGCACTAAATCTTTTACACCATTTTATCAGCTGTGGATGAGACCCGGCTAGTTCATCAACCATTCCGTGGGCTTCTCTGACCTCGGAGTTTTAAGCCTTCGTGAGCCGGCGGCTACCGGCAATTCATAGTCGGAGTCAACAATTAAGTGAAGGAATAGCCAAACCAGGAAGTTACCTTTTTCCACGGTGTTCCATCTTTACGAACTCCTTGGTAGACTTTTTAGACCGGTTCCCATCTAGATCACGGCGATCATCCGGCTCTCCCTTGCTTTTTCTCTTGGCAAAACTCGATATGGCCTTGCCGTCGATGGCAAGATCCTGGCCAAAGTAGGGAAGTGGCTCTGTTAGCGTCGCTATCAGCTCATCGAAAATGGCGACTAGGTAATGACGATACTTTTTTATCAATTGTCCTAAAAAACGCGAATAAGCAGAAGCAGTTGGTACCGGCTCCATCCCTAACCATAATTCAAACCCACATACTTGACGCAGTTGGGCATTCCTTTGTAGTTCCCGACGCAAGCTCGCGATGGTAGGATGCTGATAGATGATTCCTGCCAAAATCGAATTTCACACTGCTCTGATTGGATAATCATCCTGGCCCCTGAAGCGATCTGCCTCCATTTTCTCATTAGTTTTTCATCGGGAAGAGCGTTTAGGAGTAATACCAATCTTTCTAGATCACCTAATTCTTCGTTCTCTTTCCATCCGAACAGTTTTTATGGTACAATAGCCATTGGTGACACCCTTTTTGTCTGTATTTTATTCGGTAATAAATACTTCGAAATTGAAGGATCGTCACCCTTTTTACTTTGGGGTCAATTCCATGAAAATCAACCTTTGAAGCATGTTTTTACTTCTTTTTGCGCCTTATTTGGGGTAAAAATTTTTTTGGGCCCCTGGCAAGTCCACTATTTGTCTGCCTTTCCTGACAGCGCAAATGGCTTACTTTACAAGATGTCTCAGTCTAAAAAGATGGGTCTGCGTTGGCCGCTTTTTACGATTGCCTTATTCTTGGTAATAGTAACAATGGGTCTTTTTATTAGCACCTTAAAATTTAAAATGGACTTGGCCGGAATGGAATGGTTACATATAGCAATCCCACAACCTTATCTGATTCCATTATTGCTCTTTTTCAGCCTTATTTCAGGAGCCTTAAATGAAGAATTCGGCCGTAGAGGGTACGCTCTCAACAGGCTTCTTATCCGTTACGGATTCACCGTTTCGTCATTAGTTTTAGGATTCATTTGGGCCATTTGACATTTAGCCTGGTTTTTTACTCCCGGGCAAGCACAATATGACATGTTGCAAAAATCTCTTTTAGATGCGTTTATGTTTATTCCTTAAGCAGTCAGATAAAACAAACCGTTGATTGTTGACAAACATCTAATAAGAAAAGTAACCCCTGAACTGGAGTGGCGGTATATGTTTCAATTTTTAATTTCCTGTAACTACGGTTATATAAAATAAGAGGGAGAGCGTTGAATGTACCACGGAAATTGCTTTGATAAATGGGGTTGGGAATAAGTTAGGCACTTTCCGGTTATAATAGATGATTAGTGCAAAATGTAGCAAGTAGCGGAAAATGGAGGTTGTTTATGAGCAAGAAAAAAGTGTTAGGGGTCTTATTACTTATCGTCTTATCAGTTAATGGTATTGGGTTTGCCCAATCGGTCGATCCACATTCCACTTTAACACCAATTAAAATGCAAGTGTTAGATAATGGGATGCGCGTAATAGTTAAGGAAATTCCTTCTTACCCGATAGCCACCGTTAATGTTTGGGTAAATGCCGGGGCAATTGATGATCCGGAAGGTTTATCAGGTCTTGCCCACTTCTTTGAGCATTTAACTTTTAAAGGCACACCCACAAGACCTACCGGTCAAATTTCGTATGAAGTTGAGTCTTTGGGCGGCTATTTAAATGCCATGACAAGTTATGATTTTACGACTTATTTTATTGTGGTACCATCTGAACATGTAGCACAGGCCATGGAGATTCAGGCAGATGCATTATTGAACTCATCCTTCGATCAAGGAGAAATCGATAAAGAAAGAACAGTTATACACGAGGAAATACGGCTTCGCATGGATTCGCCGCAGACCTCGCTAATTGATATGTCTGTGGAAAAGCTTTTTTCAGGCACGATCTTCTCCAAATCAGTCATTGGTTCTTTCGAGGATCTTGCCGACGTAAATAGGGATGAAATGTTGGATTTCCATGCAAAGTATTATGTGCCGAATAATATGGTGCTTGTGGTTACGGGGAATGTTAAGGCAGAAGAAATCTTTGCCCAAACAGAGCAATTGTATGGGGAAATGCTCCCTAAGGCTATTCCCGCCAGAGAACACATTGTTTTACCGGAACTTGGTGAAATTATCGAAGTTAAGGATGAACGGCAAGTACAGCAGGGTTATGTATTTATCGGGCATCCAACTCCGGGGTTAAATACAAGGGAGGCAGCGGCACTAACCATGGCCAGCGTTGTTTTGGGTGGCGGTCGTTCTTCGCGCCTGTACCGAGAATTGGTAGAAAAGGAACATATCGTAAACAGTGTTTCAGCTAGTTATAGCGGATTTTCCACAATCGGAATCTTCGGTATTATGGCTGAGCTGGATCCCGCGAATGAAGAGCAATTTTCAGAGGTTGTTAGAAAAGAGCTGGAAAGATTGCAAGTGGAGCCCATCTCGGAAGAAGATCTTACAAGAGTGAGAGCCATGGCCAGAAGTAGTGTGGCCTTTTCAATGGAATCCAGTTCTGATATGGCATTATTCCTTGGTCAAATGGAATTGTACGGCGGTGTGATGGGTGCCATTAACAAAAGTGCAATTTTGGAAGAAATTACAGCAGAGGATATACAAAGAGTAGCTCAAAAGTATCTAAATCCTGATGGTTACATTCATAGCGAGATTATACCGGTGGGGAGGTAATATAAATGAGAAAATTAAATCGGATAATTGTACTTTCGTTACTGGTTTTAATCTTAATGAGCGTCTCCACATTAGATATTGAAGCTTTCAATTATACTGATGACGTTCAAAAGATTGTCTTGGATAATGGAGTAACCTTGCTTTTAAAGGAAAATCCCGCCTATGACATAATTGCTCTTGCGTTAATGTCTAGTGTTGGTTCAGTGCATGATCCCGTGGGCTTAGAAGGTTTGACTTTTTTAACACAGCGCAATTTAATTTCCGGAACTAAAACACGCACCGGTCAAGAACTTGTCATGGAGTTAGAATCGTGGGGTGTACAACTTCAAACACTTGCTTCTTACGATTATTCGGCCATTTTATTGCAAACAATGCCATCCACTTTTGAACAAAGCTTTGCAGTTTTAATGGACATCATTGATAGCTCAAATTTTCCCGAATTAGAATTCGAAAGGGAGCGCATGTTAAGTCAAATGCAATTGCAAAGTTTAACGGATGACCCCACAAATGCGGTGCTTCTCGCCTATTTGGAGTTGTTTTACGGTGAACATCCCTATAAATTTACCCCTTACGGATCGGATGTTGGTTTAGCCACCATCCAACGGGAAGATTTACATGATTGGCATCAATATATTTATCAACCGGAACATTTAGTAATTTCTGTTGTGGGGAATTTTTCTACAGAAAAGCTCTTAACTACGTTGAAAGATAGTTTTGGAGTTTGGGAAAGTGATTACGCCGGAAGCCATTCTCCACGAGAACAAGTCCCGTTTATTTATCCGGATGAAAATAGGGAGATCGAAATCAATGTTCCCTTAGAAGCTGCTTTCCTAGTGATGGGTTATTCAGCACCGGATTCCTTTGATGAAGATAGTGCGGCCATGACAGTAATCAATGGTATTCTTGGGGGAGGTATGTCCTCTAGATTGTTTACGGAGATTCGTGATAAACGGGGATTGGCATACACTGCTATTTCACAGTATGATGACCGTCTAGGGCCTTCTAATTTCTTTATGTTTTTAGCAACACATCCACTAAATCTTGAGCAAGCTAAAGAGCAGATTTTAGTCGAAGTTGGAAGATTTGCCACTGAAGGTTTAACTGAAGAAGAAATTGCCCAAGTGGCTGTTCGGGAAAAAGGTTTATATTTACTAGGTAATGAAACAAATATGAGTCAAGCCACAACACTGGCCATGGCAGAATTAACCGGACGTGGCTATGAGTGGGTTGATGAATACATGAATTTCTTCGATGGCGTTACCCCTGAAGATATCAAAAAAGTGGCTGAGAAATATCTTCAACATTATACAGGAGTCATCATCACACCATAAAACGGGGAAAGGAAAAAACTGGGGGGTCAGACCCCCCAGTTTTTGCTATTTGGCTTCTCTATTGATAGAACTCAAGATAAAGTCTAGGTTTCTAGTAATTGTCTTGGCGATGTGAGGGTTATTCATAGTATAAAGGTGGATACCCCTAACGCCGGCTGAAGCTAGATCCACTATTTGTTCAAGGGCAAAAGCGATACCAGCATCTCTAAGAGCTAGTTTATCATGTTCGTACTTATCCATGATTCGCAAAAACTTTTTAGGTAATGTTGCCCCACAAAGGGATACAACCCTTTCTATTTGCCTTTTATTAACGACGGGCATAATACCCGCTTGAATCGGACCCTTAATCCCTTGTTTTTCAGTTTTCTCTAAGAAATCATAAAAAACATTATTATCAAAAAAAAGCTGAGAAATAAAGAATTCAGCTCCCGCTTCCTCCTTTTTCTCCATCACCCAAACATCTTTATCAACATCTTTATTACTTTCTAAATGACCTTCGGGATAACAAGCACCTGCAATACCAAAGTTACCATTATCCCTAATATGGCGCTTCAGCATTTGAGAGTCAGTAAATTCCCCGACACCGGTTTTACCTAAATCTCCCCGCAAAGCTAGAATATTATTAACCTTTTTTTCTTGCAATTCGTTTAATATGTCGTCAATATCGGCCTTACTGGCACCAATACAAGTCAAGTGGGCTACCGATTCAATGTCATATGTATCTTTGATTAAATGAGTGAGGTGAGCCGTACGGTTATTATTAACACTACCTCCTGCACCATATGTGACACTAATATAGTCAGGATTTAAAACACTGAGTTCTTCAATGGTGTCATACACTCTTTCAATGGGAGAGGTGGGTTTAGGCGGAAAAATCTCAAAAGAGTACACCAGTTTCTTTCGTTCAAAAAGTTCAATTATTTTCATTCTCTGTGCCTCCTATTTCGCACTACATAATAATTAGAGAGCAAACCGTTAAAACCTTTTAAGTTCTAACGATTTGCCAAATTTTTGCAATCATTTAATTTGTACGGGCTTTCTCCAGGGCCTGGCCAAGATCATCGATCAAGTCGGTCACATCTTCAATGCCGATGGATAATCTAATGAGCTCTTCGCTTACTCCTGCCTCGGCAAGTTGATCCTTGCTTAACTGCGAATGGGTTGTGCTAGCAGGATGAATAACTAAAGACTTTGCATCGGCCACATTTGCTAAATTCGAGAAAATCTCAAGGGAATCAATGAATTTAATAGCCGCCTTTGTTCCTCCTTTAATCCCAAAGGTAAAGATGGAGCCAACACCTTTCGGAAAGTATTTCGTAGCCAACTCATTATATTTGTTATCTTCAAGACCGGGATAGTTGACCCAATTGACGGCCGAGTGATCTTTAAGGAAACGGGCGATCTTTTGCGCATTGGATACGTGGGCTTTAACCCTTAGGGATAGAGTCTCCAGCCCTTGTAGAAGTAAAAATGCATTGAAAGGACTCAGTGCTGCTCCGGTATCCCTAAGTAACTGCACTCTTACTTTTAAGATATATGCTAATTCACCTAAATCCTTAGCATAAGTTAGACCGTTATAACCGGGATCAGGCGTGTTAAACTCGGGAAATCTAGGGTTATTCAGCCAATTGAACTTACCTGAATCGACGATCACTCCACCAATTGTGGTACCGTGACCACCAATAAATTTAGTGGCAGAATGAACCACTATATGGGCACCGTGTTCAATAGGTCTTACCAAGTAGGGTGTTCCGAAGGTGTTATCAACAATTAGAGGAACACCATTTTCTTCAGCAATCTTACTAATCGCTTCGAAATCTATAAGATTAGTTCCCGGATTACCAATGCTTTCAACGAAGATGGCTTTAGTTTTCGGAGTAATTGCTTTTCTGAAATTCTCCGGGTTATCAGAATCTACATAAACAGTGTTAATACCTAGTTTAGGCAAGGTGGTGGAAAAAAGATTATATGTTCCACCATAGAGGGTGCCGGCCGAAACAATCTCGTCACCTGCACCGGCAATATTTAAAATTGCATACGTAATGGCTGCAGATCCAGAAGCGACTGCTAATGCTCCCACTCCACCTTCTAAAGCGGCAATTCTTTTCTCGAATACGTCAGTAGTGGGATTCATGATCCTAGTGTAAATATTCCCCGGTTCTTTTAGTGAAAATAAATTGGCACCGTGTTCAACACTGTCGAAAACGTAAGAAGTTGTTTGATAAATGGGAACCGCCCTCGAGCGTGTTGTGGGATCTACCTCTTGACCGGCGTGAATTTGCAATGTATCAAAACCTAATTTTTTAGTTGTCATTTTCATTCTCCTTCATCTTTCTTTTTATGACCAATAATCAAGTATACAAAAAAACCTCCTTTCTCTGATTTTGATGAAAGAAGGTTAAGTTCATAAACTTTAAGTACCTTCTCATCTTTCCCTAACTAACATCTTAGGGTAGGAATTGGCACCTTCGCGGTTAATCCGCAGGTTGCCGAGGTTTCATAGGGCCTTTCCCTCCACCTCTCTTGATAAGAGAACTTGATTATTTAGTTATTCTTAATAGCTATTAGCTTTTAGATTGGATATATTATATGCATAGAGTAAGTGGGTGTCAAGCTATATTTTAAAATTTTAATGTTAACATCTGATTACATCGCATGGAGTCTGCATACTTAGGACTAAATTAAAGTAGTACTGACAAGGACTTCCAACTGTCAATATCTAATAATAGGGTAGGTTTTTACTAAAGGAGGATTTTTCATTGGACAAAGTAGTACATATGGGGATTGATATAGGTTCCACCACGGTAAAACTGGTGATCCTCAATGAAAAATCGGAGGTTGTTTTTTGGCAATATCAACGCCATTATTCGGATATCAAAGAATCTGTAATCAGTCTGATTACCAAGGCATACGAAGATTTTGGCGATTATGATATCACTGTCTCCATCACCGGCTCAGGTGGTATAGCCATTGCAGAACACTTACAGGTCGGTTTTGTACAAGAAGTTATCGCCGGCACCAAGGCGATTAAAACATTCTTCCCCGAAACAGATGTGGTCATAGAATTAGGCGGGGAAGATGCAAAAATAACTTTCTTCCGCGGTGGAATCGAGCAGCGTATGAACGGTATTTGCGCCGGTGGTACCGGTTCATTTATTGATCAGATGGCTGTTTTATTAAAAACCGACGCTGCCGGCTTGAACGAGCTTTCCAAAAATCACACTCATATCTATCCCATCGCGGCGAGGTGCGGGGTATTTGCTAAAACTGACATTCAACCTTTATTAAATGAGGGAGTGGCGAAAGAAGATCTAGCTGCTTCGATTTTTCAATCTGTGGTGATTCAAACTATCAGCGGTTTAGCTTGCGGGAGACCAATCAAAGGCAATGTTGCTTTTTTAGGTGGGCCACTATATTTCTTATCAGAACTTCGCCAACGATTTATTGAGACTTTAAAACTAACGGATAGTCAGGTCATTTTCCCTGAAAATCCGCAGCTTTATATTGCCATAGGAGCGGCTTTGTCGGTGCTGGAAGAAAAGATCATTCCTTTTTCTTCAATTATGGAACGTATAGATAGTTTACGTACCACTTCCATAGAAGAATCTGTACGTCTAAGACCTTTATTTCATAATCAGGAGGATCTCGATAGTTTTCGCGATCGCCATGGAAAAAACTCTGTACGGCAAAGGGATATTTCTGGGGTCACAGGCAATTGCTTTTTAGGATTAGATGTGGGATCTACCACCACTAAAGCGGCTCTCATTGATGAAGATGGGGCACTTCTTTATACATATTATAGCGGAAACGAAGGTAACCCCCTAAAATCAGTTAAAAAAGCGGTGTTAGGGTTATACGAAGTACTGCCTGAAAAGGCCAGAATAGCCAACTCAGTTGTCACAGGTTATGGTGAAGGTTTGATTAAAGCGGCCTTAAGGGTGGATATAGGCGAAATCGAGACGGTAGCCCATTATAAGGGAGCCGAATTCTTTTGCCCCGGTGTTGATTTTATCTTGGACATCGGCGGGCAAGACATGAAATGTTTGCGTATTAAAGATGGAGCTATTGATAGTATTTTGCTTAACGAAGCTTGCTCTTCGGGGTGCGGTTCATTTTTAGAAACCTTCGCCCACTCTTTAAATTTAGATATTGAAAAATTCACAGAAGAAGCCTTGCTAGCGGAGAAACCCGTTGACTTAGGATCTCGGTGTACTGTGTTTATGAACTCCAGGGTTAAGCAGGCACAAAAAGAGGGGGCTTCTGTTGGTGAAATTTCGGCAGGTCTTGCTTATTCAGTGGTTAAAAATGCTCTTTTTAAAGTGATCAAACTGCGCAACAAAGATGAACTTGGATCAAAAGTAGTGGTGCAAGGGGGAACTTTGCATAATGAGGCGGTTCTAAGAAGTTTTGAATTGCTTACAGATTGTGAAGTGATTCGTCCGGACATTTCGGGAATTATGGGAGCTTTCGGTGCCGCCTTAATAGCACAAGAAAGGTATATATCCGGCCACAGCTCAACCCTATTAGGTAAAGCTGAATTAAAAAACTTGTCGCTAAAAACTAAATTAACAAGATGCAAAGGGTGCTCAAATCATTGTCTTCTAACTATTAATCAATTCGGTAAAGGACATCGTTATATAACGGGTAATCGTTGCAGTAAAGGTGCAGGTGAAAAAAGAAGTACTGAAGAACTACCCAATCTTTTTGCCTATCGTTATAAAAAGGTTTTTGATTATAAGTCCTTAGATCCTACCCAAGCTAAGCGAGGGAGAATAGGGATTCCTAGGGTTTTAAATATGTATGAAGATTATCCTTTCTGGCACACTTTTTTTACTGAATTAGGCTTTTCAGTTGTACTTTCTTCCCGCTCATCGAAGCAAATCTACGAAAAAGGCATGGAAACCATTCCATCTGAATCGGTTTGTTATCCGGGGAAAATAGTTCACGGACATATAGTTGATTTAGTTGAGCAAGGTGTTGACACCATATTTTATCCTTGTTTAACGCATGAACAGCAGGAGCAAAAAGATGCGGATAATCACTTTAATTGTCCCATCGTTATTTCTTACCCAGAGGTTATTTTTAATAACGTGAGTACGCTATGGGAAGATGGTATAAAATTCATGTACCCATTTTTACCTTTTGAACATAAACCAAGGCTTACTCATCGTTTACATGAAGAATTCGCCGAGTATAACTTAGCACGTGGAGAAGTGAAGGATGCAGTTGATAAAGCCTGGGATGAATTGGCACGATTTAGACAAGAGATCCGAACAAAAGGCGAAGAAACACTTGCTTATTTAGAAAAACATAGGTTAAGGGGAGTTGTTTTAGCCGGTCGACCTTACCATATTGATCCGGAAATTAATCATGGGATTCCCGAATTGATTAATGATCTGGGCATGGCTGTCTTGACTGAAGATTCCGTATCCCACTTAGGCAAAATCGAAAGACCTTTAAGGGTAGTTGATCAGTGGGCTTATCATTCACGCCTGTATGCCGCAGCTAGCTACGTGGCACCCCGGAAACACCTAGAATTGGTGCAATTAAATTCGTTTGGCTGTGGATTAGATGCGGTAACAACTGATCAAGTGCAAGAAATCATGAATAGACATTCTAGAATCTACACTTCTTTAAAAATAGATGAAGGAAATAATTTGGGTGCCGCCAGAATCAGGTTGCGTTCACTGAAGGCTGCCGTGCTAGAACGGGAAAAGAGAGGTCAAAAGCCTAAAGTTTCGGACCTCGGTTATAAACAGAAGCTCTTCACAAGGCAGATGAAAAAGGAACATACGATTATTGTTCCCCAAATGGCACCTATCCATTTCCAGTTCGTGAAAGAGGCCTTTCGGTTATCAGGTTATAACATGGTACTTTGCCCAGCCATGGATAAAGACGCCATTGATGAAGGATTAAAATACGTTAATAATGATGCTTGTTACCCGGCTATCATTGTGGTGGGGCAATTGCTAAAGATTTTGAATTCAGGCGAGTATGATCCCCAAAATTGCACGGTGATAATTACCCAAACAGGGGGTGGATGCCGGGCCACAAATTACATTGGGTTTTTGAGGAAGGCCCTTAAAGACGCGGGTTATCCCCGTGTTCCGGTTATTTCTTTAAGTGCCCAAGGTTTTGAAAAGAACCCAGGATTTAAGTTAACTGTGCCGCTTTTGCATAGGGCAATGCTTGGTTTGGTCTACGGAGATTTAATGATGAAATTACTTTATCGAGTAAGGCCATACGAAAAAGTTCCCGGATCCGCGGATGAGCTTTATACTAAATGGGCCGAGGAGTGTAAAAAGTCCATAAGATCATTTTCATTGAGAAGATTTAATAATAACATTAGAAATATGGTTCATGAATTTGATAATTTAGAAATTAGGGATGTGACCAAGCCTAAAGTAGGCATAGTGGGTGAAATTTTAGTAAAATATCATCCAACTGCCAATAATGATATAGTGGGTTTGGTTGAAGCTGAGGGAGCAGAGGCCGTTGTCCCCGAGTTGATCGACTTCTTTATGTATTCCGCTTTAGGATTCGACTTTAAATATAAATATTTAGCCGGTAAAAAGATTCATCAAGTCATTTATGGTCAGCTTATTAATCTTATGGAACTTTATCGTAAGACTGCTAAACGTGCTCTTGCGGAAAGCGAGCGATTTCTACCTACAAAAACCATTTATGAAGTAGCCGAAAATGCGTCTAAAGTCATCTCCCTGGGGCATCAAACCGGAGAGGGCTGGTTTTTAACGGGCGAAATGGTTGACTTAATTGAAAACGGAGTAAATAATATCGTTTGCATGCAACCTTTCGCATGTTTGCCCAATCACATTACAGGGAAGGGTATGCTCAGGGCTTTGAAGAGGGTTTATCCGCAAAGTAACATCGTTGCAATTGACTATGATCCGGGAGCGAGTGAAATAAACCAGCTTAATCGAATAAAGTTAATGTTATCAAGTGCATTTACCGATACAGAGGTATCCTAAGTATCACGAAGATCCGAATTACGGAGCACATTTTAAAAATTTTCAGTAGGAGATGATTTTGTGAAATATCGTAGATTAGGTAATTCCGGGCTAAAGGTTAGTGAAATATCTTTAGGTAGTTGGTTAACTTATGGTAAATCAGTCGAAGATGATCTTGCCACAGAAACAATAAGACGCGCCTACGAACTCGGGGTTAACTCATTTGACTCCGCTAACGTTTACGAACAGGGCGAAGGCGAAATAGTAATGTCTAAAGCCCTCAAGGTTTTCCCGAGAGATTCTTATGTAATTACAACTAAAGCTTTTTGGCCCATGGGTGATGGACCGAATGATAAGGGGCTTTCCCGCAAGCATGTTTTTGAACAATTGCATGGTAGCTTAAAAAGAATGGAACTCGATTATGTAGATATTTTCTACTGTCATCGTTATGATCCGGAGACGCCTGTTGAAGAAACATTACGCACCATTGATGATTTTATCAGACAAGGAAAAGTTTTATATGCCGGAGTGAGTGAATGGACGGCTGCCCAAATTAGAGAAGCGATTTCTGTTGCAGATCGCTACCTGCTAGATCGTATAGTAGTTAATCAACCGGCGTATAACATGATCACCCGATATATTGAAGATGAAGTTATACCCGTAAGTTCTGAACTAGGTGTGGGGCAAATTGTCTTTTCACCTTTAGCACAGGGTGTTCTTAGTGGAAAATACAGGGGCGGTAGAATTCCCGAAGGTTCTAGGGGGGCAAATCCCGAGATTAACCAATGGGTTAAAGAGATGATTGCATCAGGAGTCATAGCTAAAGTGGATGCACTGGAGGATCTTGCTAACGAATTGGGTATACCCTTTGCCCAAATGGCGTTGGCATGGAACCTTCGCCAATCTAATGTGGCAAGTGTCATAGCCGGTGCCAGTAGACCGGAACAAATTGAGGAAAATGTTAAGGCCGTTGATGTGAAGTTAGATCAAGCCACGTTAGATAAGATTGAAGAGATATTGTCATAAACTTCTAAGTTACGAAAGTGGATTTGGGATTAGCCTGATCCGCTTTTCCTTTATATTTAACATGTAAAGCATTACCACTTGCTATAAGTTGGAAGGACTTTTAAGTAAAATGTATAATAATACAAAATATTGATCTTATAAGATCAATCATGCATGATCCTAGTGGATCGTATGCCAAGGCGATTCACTAGGACTCTTATGCCTAAATCTAAAGGATGTTAGAAATGGGAAAAAAACAATATAAAGGTCTAAGCTTAATAATAATATCTTTGTTACTAGTGGGTTGCATAGGAAGTGGAAGTGCAACACAATATGCCGTTTCCGGAAGTGTTAAAGATGTGGATGGCAACGGTGTTTCGGGTGTGGAAATAATTCTAAAAAGAGGTTTCCGGGAGCTACAAATAATTTCCACAGATGAAAATGGTAAGTGGTTTGCCACAGGCTTGCGGGGAGCCGTTACAGTTGAAGCCCGCAAAACCGGTTGGACATTTGAAAAGAATAAGATCAAGGTGACTAAGACGAACAACTCCGTAAATTTTATTGCGAAATTCTCGTCATCTAACAAATTGTGGTTTTCGATCAACGTCAAACATAGTTTTCCCACTTCTGTGGTGGAAAGTGATGAAAAACTTACTGCCTCCGTAGTGAAACCCGCAGAGTTAAATAGGAAAATAACCGGGCAACAACAGTTTTTAGACTCGAACATACTAGATGAACAAATAGTTACTTTCGGTTCTTCCCTAGATATTGCGAGTCAAATAAATGCTTTGGAAAGAGCCGGCTATGAGGTTTTAGATACAACGGAGTACTTAAACACACATTTGGTTAGAAAGAACAAAGCAAAATCACAGATGCAAACCCTAAGTACACTTGAGGGCGTGCTTTCCGTTGAAAACAATGAATTAAGATACCCCACTTGGCAACAATCGGTACGGACACCCAATGACGAACTGTACTCCCTCCAACGCTGGCACTATTCACAAATCCGTTTACCGCAGGCATGGGCTGTAACTACAGGAAATAAATCAGTACGTATTGCAGTAATTGATACCGGTGTAGATATGAACCATCCCGATTTAAGTGCAAATTTAGACTTAGATAGTGCATTAAATTTAACCGGTGAAATCGGAAAATATAACGTAAATAGCAGTTTTGCCCTCAGTTCATATAGAGATGTTACGGATACAGATGGCCATGGTACCCATGTTGCCGGAACTATAGGTGCAGTAGGCAACAATAATTCAGGGGTAACGGGTGTAATGTGGGAGGTTGAAATTGTTCCCATTAAGATATTTGATACAGAAGAAAGTAATAAGTTGGTTACGGATGCTTACGTTGTTGGTACTTCCATATTATATGCCGCGGGTCTTAAGTCTGTAGAAGGACACAAAATTTCAGAAAAAGTGGATATTATTAATCTATCTTTCGGTGGAGGTGCACCCACACAGTTTGAGCAGAAGGCCATTGAAGAGGCTTATGCTGAAGGGATTACTTTGGTTGCCGCCTCGGGCAATTTAAGCCCAACAGTAATGTTTCCCGCCTCACACCCCAATGTTATCGCCGTGGGTGCCACTGATAACGGTGGAGAAGGAATACCTAAAAGAGCATATTATTCTTCGGAAGGACCTGAATTAGATGTCGTAGCACCCGGTGGCGAGATCAATAACCTCGTTATTAGTACGTATCCGGAGTATTTATTGCCTAAACAAGAAGACGTGCCTTATGGGCGTATGGGTGGCACATCAATGGCCGCGCCCCACGTATCAGGAGTAATCGGGTTGATGTTAGCTAACGACTTTCCTAGGGATCCCGACGCCATTAGGGAAACTTTGCATCGCACGAGTATGGAAATTGATGGTCGGGGATTTAGTAATCAGGTTGGTTATGGTTTGATTAATGCTTATTGGGCAGTAAATGATGTTCAAGAGATTAAAATAATTCAAGGGACTAGGGAAGGCAGTACGATTAATGTTGTCAATGAAACTCCCCTAAATCTTAAGGGTGGAGACGGCGTACTGGATCTTCTACCGGGTGATCATCGATTCATTGCTTGGATTGATGTTAACGGAAACGAAATAATTGATGCCGGTGATTATTACGCGGAATCGAAAGTTACCTCCATAGAAGATGGCCAATCCTATACCTTCATAGTAGATCTTGCGGAAATTGCTGATGAGCCTACTGACCCTTCTGATTTGCATACTTATATGGGTGTCGAAAGTTCGGTTCGTGTGGAAAGACTTCATTAATAGAAACTTTAAAGCAGCCTAGTCTTTTTTTAGATAGGCTGTTTTTTCATTTGTTTAAGTTGAAACTGAGATTGTGAAGGAAAAGTCAAGGTGCATAAGGAAAGAAGGAAATAGTGATCCAGCAATTCACAACAGGAAGGATTTTTCCTTTCTCGAAAATAGTGTTGTAGAGCAGATATATTAGGAGGCATTTGCATGACTAAATCAATCATACCTGAGTCGGCACGTAAAAGGGTCCAAAAAAAACGTTTGCCGAAGCAGTTGAGTCTAATAGTTTTCACTTTAATTTCCATAGGGTTAATTGCTTATGCGGCCTACTATTACTTCATCCCTAAAGAGGAAACCTTCGTATTGGATTTTTATACTTACGCGGAAGTTGGCACCGAAGACTTTATAGAAACCCTTTCGGCCAAAGGTACAATCATTCCCCGCCGTGTAGACGAAATTGCTTCTAAAATTGGGGGAGTGGTGGAGGAAGTGTATATAAAGGAAGGCGATGACATAAAAAGCGGGACCCCCTTGCTC
>DUPA01000261.1 GCA_012838515.1 Natronincola sp.
ACAGTCGGCAAGAAATAAAAGTCAGCAGTCGTAATAGGGATAATGGTTTTAATTATTAGATTCTTAGTTTATTCTTCCGTAACGAGCGTGCCGGTGAACAGCGTAGGGGTTAAATATAGTGACATACTGGGGCATTTCGGGGAGATGTTGATGCCACGGTGGCGGCTTCTTTAGAAGATAATTATTTAACTATGCATACTGTTTCCGTCGATAATATCCAGGTAAGCAACGTGATTTTGCAGGCTATAGAAGAAAATGCAAGGGCAAGACAAGCAGTGGAGACGGCACGACAGCAACAGACAAGACAGGAAGTGGAAAACGAGACCAATATCGCTAAGGCAGAGGCGGAAGCTAAGATTAAAGAAATAAAAGCCGAAACGGAATCCGCTGCCAATAGACGCTTAGCCGAAAGTATAACACCTGAACTTGTTTTATATTTGGAGGCCTTAGCCAGAGAAAAACACGGCTGGTACAAATACAATAATATGCATCCAAGCGTAATGACTATTGACTGAGTAAACATAATTACACATGGGACGGAGATTAGTCTCCGTTCTTTTTTTGCTTATTCTACGGTAATCAGTCTCCGCTAATCGTCTTATCTGTAAAAAACTAGCCCCAAATTTCCCTTTCGCGCCTTATATTACTAAATATATCATCATATTTAATTTCGAATTTCATGTGATCACCCATAACATGGGGGACAGAGAAACTTATTACAATGGCGTCTTCTGTAAAATAACTAAAATCATCGGGAGGAAATCCCGCATCACTCTTATCGATTAAAAGTAATCTCTCTTATAGATCCGGTGTGAATATCACATCCCCAAAGGGTTCGTGTTCGGGATTTATGGGCCTAGAGTACTCTCTTAACTGCTGATCGAACCTACTATCAACAATAATCACATCGCCAAGACTAATGGGCTCAAATCGCCCCATATCAATATTTGATGTATAAAATAGATTATTTGGATACGGACCACCATCTAAATAACCGTAACCTTCCCACCTTATGAAAAAAAGCTCTCTACCGATTACTCGGCAGAGAACTTTTAAGTATGCTTGTTAAAACCAAACTGAAATAACGACAGAAAGTACAAGGAAACCAACGGCGAGATACCTAGTTGCCATCTCGAGAATTTCTTCTGTCCCCTTACGCTGATTAAAGAACATTTGAGATCCACCGCCGATGGAACCCAAACCTTCACCCTTACTTTCTTGTAAAACTACAGCAACAATCAGGGCAATACAGATAATATACTGAACAATCATTAAAAAGGTTCCCATAGTTAAGACACCTCCTGTCACTTTTCAAATCTACCCACTTATTTTACCATAAGCCAACCATGTAGGCAACCATGGCATCTAAACCTCTACATAACTATTTTTTCAATTCCTGCAAGAATTGTTTATACCAGATGGCACTGTCTTTCATGATTCGCTCTTGTGTATCAAAATCCACATAGATTATGCCGAAACGGCGCTCATAACCGAATGCCCACTCAAAATTATCCAAAAGTGACCATACGTAGTATCCCTTTAATGGTATACCTGCTTCGATAGCACGTGCGGCTTGAGCAAAGTGACGTTCTAAATAATCTGTTCTCTTTGCATCGTGTACCTTACCGTTTTCTACGCGATCATCGAAAGCGGCACCATTTTCCGTAATGTAAATGGGAATCGGACCATAATCTTTATCAACGCGGACCAGTAGATCATACAAACTTTCGGGGTAGATTTCCCATCCCATAGCCGTTACAGGATGCACCGCGGGCTGACTCTGAGGTTGACCGTTTTCATCGGCTTTGACGATGTTACGGCTGTACATATTAATTCCTAAAAAATCATTGGGCTTACTAATTAAATCCAAGTCGCCTTCCTTTACGAAAGGTTCTACTAGTTTAATCAACTCTGTCATATCCGCAGGGTATGCCCCTTTAAAAACCGGATCAAGATACCAGCGATTTAGTAACCCATCTGCAATCCTCGTTGCATCAAGATCTTCTGGTTTATCCGAAACAGGATAGTGATGAGACAGATTAAATGTAATACCAATATCTTCTGTAAGATTAAGTTCACGATAGGCCTCTAACGCTAAGCCATGGGCCAAAAGCAGATGGTGAGAAGCATTAATATTAGCGGCAAAGTCCTTCTTGCCCGGTGCTTGCTCGCCACTTCCATAGCCTAAATAGGCAGAACACCATGGTTCATTAAGAGTTATCCACTTATCAACGCCATAGTTAAATTCTTCAAAGGCCACTGCGGCAAAATCCCTTAAATGCTTTGCTGTATCACGATTTAGCCAACCGCCCTTGTCTTCTAAGACTTGAGGCAGATCCCAGTGATAAACTGTGACAGCCGGTGAAATACCTTGGTCTAAAAGTTCATCAATCAATCTTTTGTAAAAATCAATGCCTTTTTGATTCACCGCGCCGCTACCTTCGGGAATAATACGTGGCCAAGCTAAAGAAAAACGATAACTATCAACCCCGAGGTCTTTAATTAGAGCAATATCTTCTTTGTAACGGTGGTAATGATCGCAAGCAACATCGCCCGTATGACCTTTTAAAACCTTACCGGGAGTTTTACTAAAGCGATCCCAGATAGATTCGCCCCGTCCGTCCTTGTCAAAAGCACCCTCAATTTGATATGAAGCTGTAGCAACACCCCAAATGAAATCTTTAGAAAACTTTTTCATCTAATCCTCCTACATGCTGTTCTTAAGTTAGTTCCGGCATTTTGACCGTTTAACTTAGTACGATTTTAGTGAAAACATGTTAGCTTGTGTCCTTCAAGCGAACACAAGCTCAAATTGTAATTCTATACGCTATAAGAATTCCCTTTATTCTCGACCTCTTTGGCTGGAATCCCCACAACAGTAGTATGAGGTCTAACATCTTTTAGAACAACGGCATTAGCACCTATCTTGGCACCTTTTCCTATGGTGATGGGGCCAAGGACTTTAGCCCCGGTCCCGATTATAACATTATCTTCCACAGTTGGGTGGCGTTTCTCATCGGGGTTTCCACCTATACCGCCTAATGTAACACCATGAAAAATGGTAACATTATTACCCACCTCAGCGGTTTCACCAATTACCACACCCATACCGTGATCAATGAAAAGATTCTCACCCAATATTGCACCTGGGTGAATTTCAATGCCCGTAACCTTTCTCGCCCGTTGAGAGATTAAACGCGCCAAAAGAATTCGTCCTTTTTTGTACTGCTTGTGGGCCACTCTGTGATAAATGACCGCCCTTAAGCTGGGATAACAAAACAATACCTCAACCAAGCCCTGCGCGGCAGGATCCTTCTCTAAAATATTGCGAGCTTCTCGCTTTATTAGTCTAAACATATCCTAAACTCCATTAAATAGGGCTGTGGAAAGATACCTTTCGCCCGTATCAGGAATTATAGTGACCACTTTTTTACCTTGCCCCAGTTCCTTAGCGATTTGTAGAGCAGCAAAGACATTAGCACCTGCAGAAATACCGCACAAAATTCCTTCTTCTTTAGCCAACCTTCTCGATATTGCGAAAGCATCCTCATCATTAATCGTAAGAATGCGGTCGATAACACTTCTATCGAGAATTTCCGGAACGAAATTGGCTCCAATACCTTGAATACCGTGGGGTCCGGGTGCGCCACCGGAAAGAATTGGTGATTTACTGGGCTCGGCGGCAACGATCAAAACGTTTTCATCGTTTTCCCTAAGCCTTCGACCTACACCCGTAATTGTGCCACCGGTTCCGACTCCCGCTACAAAGGCATTTGGCGATTCCCCTAAATCTTTGAGAATTTCCACACCGGTACCTTCATAATGCGCTTGAACATTAGCTATATTAGTAAATTGGCTAGGCATGAAGTACCCTTTCTCATCTACTAACTTCTTTGCTAAGTCAACGGCACCTGACATTCCCTTCGATCCCTCTGTTAAGATTAACTCAGCACCATAAGCCTGCATTAATTGACGTCTTTCCACACTCATTGTTTCGGGCATAACAATAACGGACTTATAGCCCTTTGAAGAGGCTAACATGGCTATGGCAATACCTGTATTTCCACTTGTGGCCTCAATGATCGTGGAACACTGAGTGAGAACCCCCTTTTCTTCGGCGGCATTTATCATATACAATACCGGGCGGTCTTTGACGCTACCGCCGGGATTCGCCGACTCCAATTTAACCCAGACTTCTGCATCAGAAGGACCTGTAAGACAGTTTAGTCTCACCAACGGTGTGTTCCCAATAGTTTCATGCGCAGCAATAAATCTCATGTTAACCCTCCTTAAATTAGATTTTTGTTAAACAAAACAGCATAGCTTGTGAGCTAATTCACGACGCTATGCCGTTTTTGCTTTTTACCTATTTATTAATGTTGTAAAACGCTGTACGACCGGGATATTCTGCTACGAAATCAAGTTCTTCTTCAATACGTAGCAATTGGTTATATTTAGCTACACGGTCAGTTCTGCTCGGTGCACCCGTTTTAATCTGACCGGCGTTAGTTGCCACTACCAAGTCTGCAATGGTGGTATCTTCACTTTCACCGGACCTGTGGGAAACAACAGCTGTAAATCCGGCTCGTTTCGCCATTTCGATTGCATTTAGTGTTTCTGTAAGTGTACCAATTTGGTTCACTTTAATCAAGATCGAATTTGAAATATCTTCTTCAATTCCTTTAATCAAACGTTCAGTGTTCGTTACAAATAGATCGTCACCCACTAATTGTACCCTATCACCAATTGCATCGGTGAGCTTCTTCCAGCCATCCCACTCATCTTCACTGAGGGCATCCTCGATGGAAATGATGGGATATTTATCAACCAAGTCCTTATAATAAGCAATCATTTCATCTGTGCTAAGAACTTTGCCTTCACCTTCGAGGTGATATTTACCGTCTTTAAACATCTCAGTTGCAGCGACGTCTAAGGCAATAAAAGCGTCTTCGCCCGGTTTGTAGCCGGCCTTCTCGATAGCTTCAATTATTACTTGAATAGCTTCTTCGTTTGATCCTAGGTTAGGAGCAAATCCACCTTCGTCGCCAACTGCTGTATTAAGACCTTTTCCTTGAAGAACAGCCTTTAAGCTATGGAATATTTCAGCACCCATTCTAAGTGCCTCTTTGAAAGACTCAGCACCAACGGGCATAACCATGAATTCTTGAATATCAACGTTATTATCTGCATGTTCGCCGCCATTTAAAATATTCAGCATGGGTACGGGAAGTTCTTTAGCATTTACGCCTCCGATATAGCGATAAAGGGGCATGCCTAAGGAGTTCGCCGCTGCATGGGCAACTGCTAAAGATACTGCTAAAATTGCATTTGCACCGAGCTTGCCTTTATTGGGGGTTCCGTCTAAATCAATCATGATCTGATCGATGGCCGCTTGATCAGTTGCATCTAGACCTATAATTTCAGGTGCGATGATTTCGTCTACGTTCTTAACAGCCTGTTCCACACCTTTACCTAGATAACGACCCTTGTCACCATCACGTAATTCAACTGCTTCATATGCACCTGTGGATGCACCGGAAGGTACGATGGCCCTTCCGCTAGAACCGTCAACTAAATATACTTCAACTTCAACTGTGGGATTAGCACGGGAGTCTAAAACCTCTCTTGCTACTACACCATTAATAATCATAACTATTCTTCCTCCTTCACAATTATGCTTTCACCCGTCATCTCACTAGGCTGGGGTATGTTCATCAACTCTAATAGTGACGGTGCCAAATCAGCCAGTATTCCGGGCTTAATTTTATAGTTCTCCGGGGCGTTAAATAGCCAAATGGGAACTAAATTGGTAGTATGGGCCGTATACGCTCCACCTGTTTCGGGATCAATCAGCTGTTCCGCATTGCCATGATCGGCAGTGATTAAAGCCATACCACCCATATTTTTAATTGCTTCTAAAACTTTGCCAAGACCCGTGTCAACAGCTTCAACTGCTTTAACTGCAGCCTCGAAAACACCGGTATGACCAACCATGTCGCAATTGGCATAGTTTAAAACGATTAAGTCAAATTCGCCGCTATTAATTGCCTTAACAACCTCTTCGGTCACTTCAGGCGCGCTCATCTCCGGTTGCAAATCGTAGGTAGCCACCTTCGGGGAAGGTACTAAAATACGTTTTTCACCCGGATTAGGCTGCTCTACGCCACCGTTAAAGAAAAAAGTAACATGGGCATACTTCTCTGTTTCCGCGATTCTTAATTGCGTCTTACCGAGGGAGCCTAAATATTCTCCTAGAGTATTTTTAAAATCCTGTGGCGGAAAGGCAAAGGGAGCATTTAATTCCACATCGTATTGGGTCATGGTTGCATATGAGATATCTAACTTTTGTCCGCGATCGAATCCGTCAAACTCGTCATTAACCAAGGCCCAACTGAGTTCTCTGGCCCTATCGGCTCTGAAGTTAAAGAATAAAACACTATCGCCATCTTGAATAGGCCCAACAGCCTTTCCATCTTGTACAATAACCGTGGGAATCACAAACTCGTCTGTTTCCCCTTGCTCATATGCCTCGGATATAGCTGTTGCACTACTAGGTGCTGTGCGACCTTCACCTAAAAGGGCATTATATGCTTGGGAAACCCTTTCCCATCGCTTATCCCGATCCATTGCATAATAACGACCGGAGATCGTAGCAATCTGCCCTACCCCGATTTCAGAAATTTTCGTTTCTAAATCCGCGAGATATTCCTTGGCACTACTCGGTGGTACGTCCCTTCCATCTAAAAAGGCATGAATAAACACCTTAGATAGACCCTTTTCTTTTGCCATCTTCATCAAGGCATAAAGGTGATCGGTATGACTATGGACCCCACCCGGTGATACTAACCCCATCAAATGGAATGCTCCACCTGTCTGCAAAGCGTGTTCCATAGATGCCACAATTGTCTCATTTTTTGAAAGTGTCCCATCTTTACTAGCCTTGGAGATTCTCACCACATCTTGATACACGATTCTGCCTGCTCCAATATTTAAGTGACCAACATTGGAGTCACCCATCTGTCCATCCATTAGACCCACACTACCGCCGGAAGCGGCTAGATGGCTATGGGGAGCTTTTTCGTTTAACCAATCTACATTAGGTGTTTTAGCAGCACTGACTGCATTTCCCTCGGTTGAATCTCTGAGACCAAAACCGTCAAGAATGATTAATGCTGTTGGTTTTTTCATATACTTCACTCCTAATATTCGATTATGCCAACAAAATCCTTGACGTTCAGGCTTGCTCCACCCACTAAAGCGCCATCAATATCAGATTGATTCATGAACTCAGCAATATTATCAGGCTTAACACTTCCGCCGTATTGAATTCGCACTTGGTCAGCCAATTCTTGATTATAAAGTTTGGCCAACGTCCGACGAATAGATGAAATAACTTCATTGGCATCTTGGCCATCGGAGGTTTCACCTGTTCCAATAGCCCAAATCGGTTCATAGGCAATAACGACGTTAGCTAGTTCATCAGATTTTACATCGACTAGAGCCTTCGTGGTTTGCTCAACTACTACTTTTTCAGTATCTCCGGTTTTTCTTTGTTCTAGTGTTTCACCGACACAAAGAACTGGTTTTAAGTTTGCCTCCAAGGCCTTCAATACCTTTTTATTAATCAGTTCATCTTCTTCTTTGAAGATTTCGCGCCTTTCGGAGTGTCCTAAAATAACATACTCTGCTCCCACATCAACTAGCATTGACGCGGAAATTTCTCCGGTAAATGCACCCTGTTCTTCAAAATACATGTTTTGGGCACCTAGCTTAACTTTCTTTAGACCTAGGGCATTAAGGGATGCTAAAGCGGTAAAAGGTGGACAAACAACCACCTCAACATCACTATTTGCCACTGCTTCATCAAGCTGTCGACAAAGCTCTAACGCTTCGCCCACAATTTTATTCATCTTCCAGTTTCCTGCAATAATAGGAGTACGCATATTTCACCTCTATTTATCATTTAGTGCAGCTACGCCCGGTAAAGTTTTGCCTTCCAAAAACTCCAGCGAAGCACCGCCACCGGTCGAAACATGGGTCATTTTATCAGCTAATCCCATTTGTTCTACTGCGGCAGCCGAGTCTCCTCCACCGATTATTGTAATAGCCGAGGAGTTAGCCATAGCTTCTGCCACACCTTTTGTTCCGGCAGCGAAGGCCTCAAACTCAAATACACCCATGGGACCGTTCCAGACAACTGTGCCCGCTTGTTTTACAATCTGACTAAAGTTTTCTGTCGTCTTAGGGCCAATGTCTAAACCTTCCCAATCAGCCGGAATTTCAGTTGCTACAACAACCTTGTTTTCCGCATCGACGGCAAATTCTTTGGCAACGATGATATCTTCGGGTAAGGCTAATTCAACATTAGCAGATTTAGCTTTTTCAATGATTTCCCTACAGAACTCTAGTCTGTCTGCATCCAGCAGAGAGTTTCCGATCTCATAGCCCTGTGCCTTTAGGAAGGTATAAGCCATGCCTCCACCGATGATCAAGTAATCAACCTTCGACAAAAGACTTTCAATAACCGCAATCTTATCTTGTACTTTTGCACCGCCCAAAATTGCAACAAAAGGACGTTTTGGGTTTTCCACGGCGCCACCCAAAAACTCCAATTCTTTTTCCATTAGAAATCCGGATACTGCAGGCAAATATTGTGCCACGCCTTCCGTAGAGGCGTGAGCCCTGTGTGCAGTACCGAAAGCATCATTTACATAAAGATCGGCGATTGATGCCAAATTCTTTGCAAATTCAGGATCATTATCCGTTTCTTCTGCGTAAAAACGTACATTTTCTAGCACAAGAACTTCACCTGGCTCTAGGGCATCTGCTACCTTTGCCACATCGGGACCAATACAGTCATCTACTTTTTGTACCGGTTGCCCTAATAGCTCACCGAGGCGTTTAGCAATGGGATCAAGGCGCAATTCTGCAACAACTTTACCTTTAGGACGACCGAAGTGTGACATCAAAATAACTTTGCCACCTTCTTTGATTAAATGTTGAATGCTGGGTAAAGCTGCACGAATACGCTTATCATCTGTGATAACACCATCTTGCATAGGTACATTAAAATCGACGCGCATTAAAACCTTTTTACCTTGCACATCGAGATCCAAAATTGTTTTTTTAGCCATGGGAATCCTCCTTATCTCAAAGCGGAGGGAATCCTCCCTAAAACGGGAGGATCCTTCGCTGCTTACTTTATTGTAATTACTTCTTTTCTTCCATATAACGGATGAGGTCAACAACTCTCATGGAATAACCCCACTCGTTGTCATACCATGCAACTACCTTTAGCATGTTATCGCCCATTGTCTTTGTTAATGGTGCATCAACAATAGAGGAATTATCGTTGCCTTTGTAATCCGAAGAAACTAAAGGTGCTTCCTCATAGCCCAAGACACCCTTAAGATCGCCTTCAGCCGCTTCTTTGAAGAGAGCATTAATTGCATCTGCAGTTACTGGTTTATCGGTTTCGACAACAAGGTCAACTACACTAACTGTAGAGGTAGGTACACGCATGGCAAAACCATCTAGTTTACCTTTGAGCTGTGGTAAAACCAAACCTACAGCAGCGGCTGCGCCTGTCGTTGTTGGAACAATATTTGCCGCCGCGGCGCGGGCTCTTCTTAGATCTCTGTGAGGTAAGTCTAAAATATTTTGATCTGTTGTATAGGCATGAACTGTAGTCATGAGACCCTTTTTGATTCCAAAATTATCGTCGATTACTTTAGCAAAAGGGGCGAGACAGTTAGTTGTGCAAGAAGCGTTAGAGATTACATGATGGTTAGCTGCATCATACTCGTCTTCGTTAACACCCATTACGATGGTGATATCTTCATCTTTGGCCGGTGCAGAAATGATAACTTTCTTAGCACCTGCATCGATATGCCATTGGGCTTGTTCGCGTTTGCGGAAAATTCCGGTTGCTTCCACAACATACTCGACGCCTAGGTCACCCCAAGGAATGTTCTTTGGATCGCGTTCTGCCATAACCTTGATTTTCTTACCATTTACTACAATGCTGTCGCCATCAACTGAAACATCGGCATCTAAGGTACCATGGTTTGTATCATACTTAAGCAAGTGTGCCAAGGTCTTAGCATCTGTCAAGTCATTAACAGCCACTACCTCAAGATTAGAATCTTTTAAAGCACCTCTTAAAACCAAACGACCGATACGACCAAATCCATTAATACCAATTTTAACACCCATTTGTACATCCTCCTCTTAATTTAATTCCTTTAAAGTCATCAACCTCCGGGCTACCCCTTCATCGGTGATGCAAATATCACAATAACCCCGAGATAACACTGACATAACTGCCCAAGCTTTACTGCGTCCCCCTCCGACTGTTATTACCTTGGGAATCCTCTCAAGATCCTCCAAGCGTAATCCAACGGAACTTGTGTTATACACAATATTTCCCTGAGAATCAAAATAATAGCCAAAAGCCTCTCCAACCGCACCCTCCGTAATAAGACGCATAATTAGTTCGCCATCTAAACCGCGACGTTTAGCCATTTCTTCTGCGGTACCTATTCCATGTAAAAGCACATTGGCGCGCCGCCCTAGATTAATCACATCACGAATTTTTGGTTCATTCATAATCTGTTCTAAATAACAGGGCAAAACATCTTCAGGGGCGTGTAGCATCCGATATGTGCCGCCAAGTTTATCGGCTAAGCGTGCAGCAATAGTGTTTGCCTGAATTTCCACATCTTCACCTAAGCCGCCTCTAGCTGATACCACCGTGACATGTTTCTGTATGCCCATGCTCGGAAAAGACTCTGCAACTTTCGCTAAAGTTGTCCCTCCCGTTACGGCCAATACATCGCCTTCACAGAGAATACTGCATAAATATCGGGCCGTTGCCTCAGCTAGTTCCCTTTTTCCCGCGGGCTCCACATCAGCATCGCCCGGTACAACAATCATTTTACCAACATTGAGAACCTCTGCTAATTTTTCTTCTAGATATTCCAGATCATGAAACTCTCTAACAACATCCTGTAAAGTCTGCAGAACATTTTCACCTTGGGGAGAAAGTTGAACACCTAGAGAGGAAGTGAATACAAGGCCTTGCTCCCGCAAAACGTCTAGCTCTCCCCGCACAACCCGCTCGGAACACTTGAGCTGAGCGGCAATAAACCTTCGTCCCACAGGGCCTTTAGAACGAATCACTTTTAGCATATTATAACGACGTTCTAAAAAGAGCTCTAATTCCGGAACAATTTGCTGCAAAGCAACTAATCTATCCACTAATTCGCATTCCCCCTTCACCTCGGGACCTTAATCGTCCCACCGGGGTCTATTTTGTCCCACACTAGTTATAGTTATTCTTCTCTTGGTCATCTTTACCTTCCGTCAAGATGTTAAGACTTTGGATCTAAGTTGTCAAGTTGCTGTGCCATCTCCCTTATTTGCCTGAGGCGGTAATTAATACCTGATTTGCTCATTTTCGGAATCATGAGCTCACCCAGTTCCTGCAATGAAGCATAAGGGTTTTCCAAGCGAACACGGGCAACTTGCGCTAGTTTAGGTGGTAGCTCTTCAAGGCCAATATGCTCTTCTAATGTCTTGATATGCTCCAGTTGCTTAAGTGCCGCATTTACGGTCTTGTCCACATTTGCGGTCTCGCAATTTACTAAACGGTTTATTTGGTTACGCATATCTTTCATTACGCGAATGTTCTCAAAATGCAACAAAGCCCCATGTGCTCCCATCAAGTTAAGCAAATTAACGATCTGCTGCCCATCCTTCATGTAAACAACGAGCGAACCTTTTCTGTGCGTTATACCGGCTTCCAAGCCAAGGGATAAAATAATTGTCAAAATCTTATCTGCAAGCATGGTCTGTTCCGTAGATATTTCTAAATGGTATGTCTTTTCCGGGTTAGTAATGGATCCCCTACTTAAAAATGCACCGCGCAAATAAGCACGCCTACAGCATTTTTTCCGAGGTATGCCCGAGTCTTTCTTTACACTTAATTTTTTAAAGTCTCCATAAATTCTCTCCGCACTAACCCTGCCTAAAATTCGCACTGTGCACATTTGTGTTCTCCTTGAACGGGACTTTACAACTAAAGTCTGGGTAGGAAAATCGGGATATAGACCTTTAACTAGCTTGAGGATCTTCCTAGCAACCAAAGGAGAAGAATTATTAAAATCGAGATATTGATTATGTGAGCCGAACAAAAATCCGTCGAGCTCATATAAAGCATATAATTCCGTTAATCTGCAACAACGAGCAGTGGGAATAACTCTGGCCAACTCATTTCGAGTATCATCTGAGAATGCCATATTAGTCTACCCTTTCTTTGCCTAAAATCCAAACCCGCACCCTCCATCTTTGAATGGCGCCTTTAACGATCACCGGGCTGTCTGAGTTATTTCTAAACTTAAAGTCCGTATGTGGCCACGCGACGGTCGCGTCTAGACCATGTTTGATATAACTGGGAGGAACCGAATGAATTCTTCGTTCTACAATTTCGAGTCCCGCTAATCTAACGGCATTGTACAAGGTTGTGGAGGTTTGGCAAATACCTCCACCCACACCGGGTACCACCGTTTCTCCCAAAATAATAGGAGCACTGCCATATCCGCGCTCCACAGTACGCTCACCCACAATTCCATTAAACGAAAAAGTTTCTCCGGGCATCAACAAAATATTATTGATAGCTTTTAAGGACAACTCAATATTTTTCACCCGTGCCGGACTTCCCAAAACCGAGGTGGAGAAATCGCCAATAATTGCTGTGAGTTCTTCTAAGTGCTCAGTTCTCCACAGAGGAACCACTTCGATACCCCTTAATGGTAAATGGGTATTGGAACGGGCCGAAATAACGGAGTGAACTATGTCGTCAACATCAAAGTATAACCCATTTTCATGGGGAATAATTTCTCCGGTGTCGTGATTAATTTTAGCCCCAATCGGCGGCAATTGTGCCTTGCGTACCATCTGTTCAACGATAACGCGCACTTCGTTTTCATAGTAGTATTCCATTGCTTGTTCTTCTAAATAGACGCCTGATTGCACGCCAAAGAGACGCCGGTGAATGGTACGGAATACTGTTGGCAATCCCCAACCCAGAGTAGATATTAAGATTATAACAGCCACTAACTTACGCATATTACTCCCCCCTCAGTAACTTATTCAAGGAATGGGAGAAATAATCATTACTTTTCTTTAGAATCGATAAATTTCATTACTCCACGAGCCAGTTTTGCACCGTCGTGTCGCACTAAATCCATGCGATCCAGAAAATCGCCGGTGTGCACTTGTAATCCCATCTTTCTGATAGCACCTAAATCAGCTCGAACGGGATGTGCCTTTTCTTCGGCGTATTTTTTACGCTGCGCCTGAGAGATCCTAGCCTGATTAACCATAATACAATCAATTATCTTCTTCTGATCAACGTGATCCAAAATTGTTTTCACATGTTCGCTGGCACTTAGACCGTCTGTTTCCCCCGGCTGACTCATTACATTACAGATATATACACGTGAGGCAGTTGTGTTAGCCAATGCATCTGCCAACGAAGGAATCAAAAGATTCGGAATAATACTCGTATATAAACTACCCGGACCTAAGATAACCACATCTGCCTCTGATATGGCCTCCAAAGCTTCGGGTAGGGCCTCAACTTCATTGGGTTCTAAAAACACTCTTTTTATCTTCTTTCCGGTACCCACAATCTGACTCTCACCCATAAGAGTTGACCCGTCTGAATAGACTGCCCCCAAACGCACCGTATCTAATGTGGAAGGCAATACTCTTCCGCTCACCGCCAAAACTTTGCTGAAAGCCCTTATAGATTCTTCAAAGTCACCTGTAATATCGGTCATGGCAGCTATAAATAAATTACCAAAGGAATGACCCACAAGGCCTTCTCCCCAAGAAAATCTATACTGAAAAAGCTTTTCCATCAGTGGTTCCGTATGCGCAAGGGCAACTAAAGTATTGCGAATATCTCCAGGTGGTAAAATGCCTAGTTCTTGGCGAATGCGCCCCGAACTACCACCATCATCTGCCACTGTTTCAATAGCCGTAATATTGCTTGAGTATAGCTTTAGCCCTCGTAGCATGGTTGATAGCCCTGTACCGCCACCAATTGCAACAATTTTGGGGCCCTTTTGAAGGTTTCTCGTTTGATAAACATACTCTAATAGGTCCGGGGCATCGGAAGGGCGAATCGCTGAGATTAAAGATCTTATTCCGCATCTAATGGATACAATTAAACATAAAACACCTTCGGCAATGAGTAAACCGCCGATAACCCAAGAACCGCGCCCCCCGGGAGCCAAAAGATTAAGAAGTTTATTTTCGAATATGCTAAACACGGGGGTATTGAACAATACGACCACGCCACTGGCAATTGCAAGAACGCCTAAAATTAACAAAGCAAGCCAGCGCTTTATGCCCATTCCCGGATAAAGCCATCTTAGTTTGTGCAAATTTATCCCCCCAAATCGTCTTTATACCGAGCATTAAGAACATTTTCCGGGGTAAGTCCCGCCTGTTCTGCTAACATTAAAGCCGAGAAAAAATCCCCCACCCGCTCAGGAGAGTGGGCATCGCTTCCGATAACAAATTTTGCTCCTTCGTTAGCCACTAATTCAACAATCTCCGGTGTTAAATACGGTTTACTTGCGTTGAGCTCAAAAGCGGTTCCGTAGGTTGCACAAGCCTGCGCCACCACTTTATAATCAATTTCAAACCTTAATCCGGGGTGTGTTAGGACATCTATTTTATTGCGTTCCACGGCTCGAATGGTGGCATCAGTATTCACAACCAAAGAAGTTTTTGACAAAGGGCGCCACATTTTTTTGCCGTAATGTGAGCCCCAAATTCTAAAACCGTCACCAACCGTTTTTGGTCTAACCATTGCATGAATATTTGCCTGCAAAAAGTCTACTTTATCCCTTTGTTCCATAGGCAAATCCAAATCTCCGTCCACACTGATGATGTTTGCTTCCAATGCAAGCAAAGCTTTAACGCGGGGATACTTGCTATTTGCTTCAATCAAATCTTGCCGAATTTCTTCTAAAATAGCTAGGTTCTTTATTCCGTATGCAAATAAATGATTTGGACCGTGATCGCTAATGGCTATTATTTCTAGGCCGCGTTCGGCTGCAGCGGCAACATTTTGTAGCACCGTCCCTGTACCATGGCTATATTTCGTGTGGGTATGATAGTCTGCGAAACAATACATTTTATAGTTTGCTCGCTGCGGCTTGATCAACGACAATTGTGACTGAGGGATGTAGCTGTAAAACTGAAGCGGGAACTTCAGGCGTTATGCGCCCCATTACAGCACCATAGATTGCTTTAGCCTTACTGCCTCCGTTAGCCATTAACACGATTTCCTTCGCCTGCATAATAGTTTTAATACCCATGGAAATTGCCTTTGTCGGCACCTCTTCTATGGTATCAAAAAAACGCGCATTATCTTTAATTGTACTTTCGGAAAGATCGACTACCTGAGTGATGGAATCGAAAGGTGTGCCCGGTTCATTAAAACCAATATGTGCATTTGAACCTATACCTAGAATCTGCATGTCAATTCCCCCCGCTTGTTTAATGGATTGTTCGTACAAGCGGCATTCTTCCTCGGGATCCTCCGTTACACCACTGGGAACGAATGTATTCTCAGGTTTAATATTTACGTGGGAGAAGAAGTTTTCATTCATGTATTGGCGGTAACTTTGTGGATGTTCTTTACTTAAGCCAACATATTCATCGAGATTAAAGGTTGTCAACCCACTAAAATCAGCACCGCGGTTGTGGTACTCCACAAGCAACTTATAAACACGTAGGGGCGAACTGCCGGTTGCTAAACCTAAAACACTTTTAGGTTTCTGTATGATTTGCTTGATCATTATTTTGGCAACCTCTTCACTCATGCGATCAAAATTATTCACGACCACAACATTCACATTCTTCACCTTCCTCAATCTTAATTTTTGTTATACACAACTTTACCACGAATAATTGTCTTTTTCACTTCAAACTCCGGAGAAACGATTATTATATCTGCCAAATTACCTTCTCTAATCCAACCGCGCTCTTTGAGACCAAGGGCTTTTGCGGGATTTTGGCTGGCCATACGAAAAGCATCGGGAATTGATACACCTATTGCCTCCACCATGTTTTTCACCGCGGTAATTAAAGTCAAAGTACTTCCTGCTAGATTGCCTTCCGCGAGACGTGCGGCCCCATCTTTCACAAAAATATCTAAATCACCTAAAACATATTTACCATCAGGTAAGCCTGTGGCCTGCACCGCATCTGATACTAAAATTGTGCGCTCAATACTTTTCGCATTGAGCAGAACTTTAATGGCTCCCGGATGAACGTGAATTAGATCGGCTATTAACTCTGCCCACACATGCGGAGTGGCTAAGATTGCCCCCAAGGCTCCGGGTTCGCGGTGGTGCAATCCGCGCATGCCGTTATAGGTGTGTGTGGCATAATTTATGCCCTGTTCAAACCCTGCCAATGCTTGCTCATAGGTTGCGTTTGTATGACCCATAGAAACCACAACCCCCCGCTCGGTTAGCCAGGGAACCACATGAAGATTTTCTTCCACCTCAGGGGCCAAAGTCACTAATCGTAGCTTTTCACCGAGAATAGCGTAGAGTTCTTCCATCTCCTTAAGATCTGCGTGACGAATTGCAGGACCATATTGAGCCCCTTTATATTCTTCGTTAATATATGGTCCTTCCAAATGGATGCCGAGAATTTCCGCCTCATCATCTCCACCATTATAATCTGCTATCAATTGGGAAACCTTTTTTGTGTTTTCTTTAGATGCAGTAACAGTACTGGGTAAGAACGCCACTGTGCCGTGTTGAACAACAAAACGCCCCATGGTTCGCAATGCTTCCGAATTTGCATCCATTAGTTCAGCACCATTGACCCCGTGCATATGAACATCAATTAAGCCGGGAGCGATATAACCTCCCTTTGCATCAATAATTTCAAATACATCAGTATCTGCAGTCTTTTTTATTTTATCGCCTTCCACTTGATCTCCGACATAAATAATCCGATCTCCAATAACTACTATAGTTCCTTTGTGGATCAGTTCATCCGTAACTATCGTCCCATTTGTGATTATCAAGTTTTTCATCTCGAAAACCTCCCATAGTAGCAATTCTATTTATTCAAAACTGTTCCTGCCCGTTTAAAGCAGAATAATTATCAATAATACTTGCATGTTTTTGCAGGCGTGGTATACTAAATTTAACTAAATTTGAACAAACTTCGGAAAGGATGTTTATAGTGAAAAAGTTGCTCGCACTTACAGTTATCGCCATCTTGCTCTTAAGCTTTAATCCCTACGCATATGGTCAAGGTGTACTTAAAGTTGCTACAGAAGCAGGATTTATGCCCTTCGAGTATGTTGATGAAAAAACAGGAGAGCTCTACGGATTTGACATGGATCTGATTAGAGCAGTGGGTAATGCTTTGGAAATGGATGTAAAAATTGACAATATCTCATGGGATGGTCTCATTCCGGCCTTATTAAATAATAATTATGATGTTGTTATTGCAGGCGTCACCATCACAGAAGAAAGAAAAGACAGCGTTAATTTTACAACTCCTTATTTCGAATCTGTGCTTACTATTGTAACGAAAGATAATGCCAATAATATTACATCTCTTGACGATCTAACCGGCAAAATAGCGGCAGTACAACTTAGTACAACCGGTGATTTTGAAGCGGAAGATCTAATGGATGAAGGGT
>DUPA01000262.1 GCA_012838515.1 Natronincola sp.
ACAGTAGCTGACCTTGACCTTCTTCTGCTAGCCCCTTAATGTTAGCCGTTTTTATGGCCATTTCTTGAGTACGACCGCTAACTAGACGCGTTCCATCTGTCATCTCATTAAGAGAATTCAGGGTTTCGCTGAGCAGTGCTGAGTTTTCCTCACTTGTAGCCGATAATTGTTCACTGGCGGATTTAGACGAAACCACAGTTTGCTCGATTGTGGAGATAACTGTTCGTAAATTCTCCCTCATTTGGTCAAAGGCTAAAGATAGTTGACCAAGCTCATCACTGCGAGTATTTTGCATTTGTATGGAAAGGTCGCCCTCTGCAACGAGCTTAGTCGCAGATACTAATTCACTAATCGGCCTCACGAAACTCGTTGTAATATAGAGACTTAGCGTAAGAATAACCAAGACCGAAACACCGATAATTCCGCAAGCCCACAACCAATTTGAGCGGATGGCCTTAAATGCATCTGAGGCATTTGTCTCCACAACTAGACCCATTGTTTGATCTAAGAAGGGAACCATGCCTATACTGCCTAAGACCTTGTTTCCTCCGTAACTTACGTATTCCGCCGATAGAATTTCTTTATCGTATTCTCCGTGAAGCATCTTATTCGTAATATCTACCACATCAGTTGAGATCATCTCTCCTAAAGCACTTGAAATCGTTCCGTCGGAAAAAAGACTGTCGCTTTGTCGCTTACCACTGGTATCAACAAAATAAATGTCTCTCACTAGCTCAGTTTCACCAACTCGGTTCAGGATTAAATCGTATACTTGGCTTTCTTTAATTCCCAACGCAAACAAGGCAGCCGTCACTTGGGAATCAGCCATACTAGCCAATGGATACATGGCATATGTAACATACTCACCGAGTGATTCCGAATATACCCATGGCGACCAAGTAACTTGTTGGCTTTGAAAGGCCTTTTGCACAAATTCATATTGCTGCGATCCCATAACCCCTAATGAACCATTTTCAGTATGAATTACTTGACCTTCAATTGCCACAAAAAGCTCATCGCAAAAATAATCAAGTTGCTGCTTTTGGCGGTAAATTCCATCGCTCATAGAATTGTAAGCATTTTGCCAAGAAAGAGAATCAGGTTTTGCTGATTGCAACAATGGCACCGTCCAAAACATGCCATTTCGTTCATCTGTGGCGAACTTTTCGGCCATCTTTTCAACTTCATCTCGTAACCCGGTTAGATCTGTTACCAAATTCGATACTACTTCTTCGCTTAGACGTTTTACTTCTGCCTGTTCCTTAGACACAATCCGATTCATCAAAACACTGGTCACTAGAAGCGCAGGCGTAATGCCGACGATTACAAATAATATCATTAATCGAGTTCTAAGACTTCTTTTACCCATAATTGTGACCACCCTTCCGCTAATGCTTATTCGGTACTGAGAAGTACCCCGTGATCCGAATCCAGATATTCAAATCCTTGTCCTTTATTTTCCTTATAGAATTTATCGATTTCCTGATCAACCTGTTCAGGTATGAATTTTTCATTTTTATCCCAGCGTTTCCCGATATCCGGTACTGAATTAAATAGCATTTTAGTATATGGGTGCACAGGCTTGTCATAAATCTTTGCGGTTGCACCTTTTTCAACCAAAAGCCCCCTGTGCATAATCATTGTATAGTCGCTTATATAATATCCCAGCGCCAAGTCGTGGGTGATAAACAGAACGGACATGCCCCGTTTTTGGCATATATCCACCAAAAGATTAAGAATACCCATGCGTGTTGAAGCATCAAGCATGCTAATGAGTTCATCCGCTATCAATACTTCCACATCTAATAAAAGGGCCCGGGCAATTAGAAGTCTTTGCAACTGCCCGCCACTGAGCTGATGAGGAAACTGATGCATAATGCGCTCCGGATTTAGATTGACACTTTCCAAAACTTCAGCAGTTCGCTCCTCGCGATTTTTAACATGGGGTAAGAAAATATCATAGACCATATCAAAAACCCTATCTACGCGAAAAAGTGGATTGAATGATGAAAAGGGATCTTGAAAGATACCTTGCACCTTGCTGTAATATTTCCGTAAATCATCTTTTGAAGTAATGTTTGTAATGTCTTCACCATGATAAAGCAATCGGCCGGAAGTCGGCTTCAAAAGTTTGAGAATCATTCTCCCTATTGTGGTCTTCCCGCTTCCGCTTTCTCCGATTAAAGATAAAATTGTTCCCGGCATCATTTTAAAAGAAGCATCCTTAACGGCAACCGTTTGCTCTTTAAAGAAAACTCCACTGACAAATACACGGCCTAGATCCTCTGCCTCAATAATTGGGGTCTGTTTCTTCGTTTCAACCAACTTCTTCACTTCCAATCTCTGCGTAATGCCAACAAGCAATCGTATGATCATCATCGATTTGCTCTGTTAAGGGGGTCTCTTCACATTGTTTTGTTTTATATGGACAACGAAATCTAAAGCGGCAACCGGGTCCAATATTAAGCAATTCAGGAGGTGTTCCCTTAATTCCCTCTAGTCTTTTAGTCTTGATTTGCACTCCAACTTTAGGC
>DUPA01000263.1 GCA_012838515.1 Natronincola sp.
CTACACCCCGTCGGGCCTTGTTTGGATTCAAGAAGGCAAGGATCTCTCTAAAGTAACTAAAGTTATTGGGACAGGTGGTGTGTTAATCAACGCTCGCCAGCCCTTATCTATGTTAGAAGGTGTGGCTAAACAGCCAGAAGCTCCTCTTGAGTTGAGGCCCACCAAACCTCGTTACTTTTTAGACGAAGATTACCTTTTAGCACCCATGGGGCTATTGGCACAAGAAAAACCATTGGTCGCACTCGAAATCTTACAAAAATCTCTTAATAATTATGAGTTAAAGAAAGAAGGGGGGTAATAGTTGATGGTGGCGATTACTCATGATAAACTTAACTGGAATCAAATGGAAGAGGAAAGAGAAACTGTGCTAGCAGGTTGGGTAACCGGAGCGGAGGTAGATCTTAATGAAGCCATTGAGTTTCATAGTGGCTTACCGGCACATTTGAATTTCAGTGCTCAATTGATGGAGGCACAAAGAAACGGTAGAACTTTAGCACAACCAAGGGCCGGCGTGGCTGATTTGGGTTCGCATTTAGAACTGCTACTATTTTTGCAAGATGAGGGAGGTGCAGATCTATTACCCACGACGATTGACTCTTATACGCGACAGAATAGGTACGAGGAGGCGGAAAGGGGGCTAGAGGAGAGTATTAGCGAAGGTAGATCTTTGCTCAATGGTTTTCCCGCTATTAATCATGGTGTGGCAAATTGCCGCAGGCTTGTGGAAAGCCTCTCGGTGCCCGTGCAGATTCGCCACGGTACTCCGGATGCCAGGCTTTTAGCCGAAGTAACGATTGCCGCAGGTTTTACCGCCTTCGAAGGTGGTGGCATTTCCTATAACATACCCTATGCAAAAAAAGTTCCCCTTGAACAAAGCATTCGAGATTGGCAATACATTGACCGTCTGGTGGGTTATTATCAAGAACACGGTATATTGATTAATAGGGAGCCCTTTGGACCCTTAACGGGCACCTTGGTTGCACCTTGCATCTCCCATAGTGTTTCCGTAATTGAGGCGATTTTAGCGGCTAAGCAAGGTGTCAAGAATATCACCGTTGGCTATGGACAATGTGGTAATTTGATTCAGGATGTTGCAGCATTACAAACTTTGCCTATCTTAGCAAAGGAATATTTACACATGGAGGGTTTTTTTGACCTTGGTATAACTACCGTATTTCATCAGTGGATGGGTGGTTTTCCTAACGACGAAGCGCGGGCCTTCGGTGTAATCTCTTTAGGAGGGGTTGCAGCCGCACTCGGAAAGGCCACAAAAGTTATTGTTAAAACAACCCACGAGGCGTTGGGGATTCCCACAAAAGAAGCAAATGCCGAGGGAATTAGGGCAACCAAACAAATACTAAATATGTTGCAAGATCAGTCTTATCCGGAGAATCCGAGCTTGGATAAAGAGAAAGAGATCATTTTACAAGAAACGAGGCAAATTTTGGACAAAACGATAGAACTAGGGGAGGGTGATTGGGTTAAAGGCGCGATTCGTGCTTTTGCCTCCGGTGTGATTGACGTACCATTTGCACCAAGTTCATTTAACGCTGGCAGAACTATGCCTGCAAGGGATAATGAAGGTGCCGTAAGATTTTTATCTTGGGGAAGTTTACCTTTTAGTGCTGATATTCAAGATTTCCATCGCTTAAAATTGCTTGAAAGAGGAAAAGAGGAAAATAGAAAGCCAAGCTTTCAAATGGTTATTGATGACATTTATGCAATCGGTCAAGGAAGATTAATCGGAAGACCGCGTTAGGAGATGGTAAGATGGAAGTGTTAAGGATATTATCACCAACTGCTATCTTGGGTTATGGGTTTCCGGTGTCTTCATTTAAAGCCGGTCTAGATAGAGAACCCCATGTAATAGCTGTGGATGCAGGCTCCACCGATCCGGGACCATTCTATTTGGGTTCGGGGCAATCATTTACGCAACGTTCAGCCGTAATGAGGGATCTGGAATATATGGTTGCGGCTGTCCTGGAAAGAAATATACCCTTGATTATTGGTTCTGCAGGTGGTTCAGGAGCAAAACCCCATGTTGATTGGAATGTTTCCATCGTTGAAAATGTCTTACGGAAGTTGAAACTTACCGCAAAGATTGCGGTGATTTATAGTGATATTGATCAAAAATTTTTAATTGAGCAGTTAAAGTTAGGTAGGGTCCGACCGTTGGGACCTGTAAAAGAGTTGGCAGAAGAAGAAATTTTAAAATCAACGAATCTAGTTGCCCAAATGGGTCAAGAACCAATTATTGAGGCTTTACGGCAGGGTGCCCAAATTATAATAGCCGGACGTGCATACGATCCCAGCGTTTTTGCTGCTCTTCCGGTGCTAAAAGGGTTCGATCTGGCACTATCGTTACATTTAGGAAAGATTTTAGAATGTGCAGCCATTGCAGCCGATCCCGGAAGTGGGAGCGATTGTGTATTTGGATATCTGGCAAAAGATCATTTTGTGCTCGAAGCCCTGAACCCGGAGCGTCAATGTACCAGGCTGTCAGTGGCGGCCCACACTTTGTATGAAAAAAGCGATCCGTATTCTTTACCGGGGCCCGGAGGAAGTCTTAACTTACGCAAAACCGTGTTCCAAGAACTACCCGGTGGAAAAGTTAAAGTTTCCGGCACTGCTTTCATTCCTACGGAAAAGTACTTCGTAAAATTGGAAGGTGCAGCCCTTAGCGGTTATTCTACGATTTGCGTCGCGGGTGTGCGAGATCCCGTTATGATTGAACAGGTAGATTCTATTATTCTTGAAGTTAAGAAGCGCGTGGCCGATAATTTTAAAGATATGGCAGACTACCACCTCCATGTCCGTTGTTACGGGAAAAATGGGGTTATGGGTGCGTTAGAACCTTTCCCTAATCCTGCCCACGAACTGTGCTTGATTATCGATGTTGTGGCATCAACTCAGGATGTGGCAGATACTATTTGTAGTTTTACCCGTTCAACATTGTTGCATTATGGTTATCCGAACCGAAAGTCCACCGCGGGCAACCTAGCTTTTCCCTATTCACCATCGGATATTTCTGTAGGTGCGGTCTATAGATTCAATATCTATCATTTGCTTGAAGTGGATAATCCTACGAGCTTATTTCCACTCTACATAAGGAGGACAACGTTATGAGGTATGTCAAGGATGTGGCTCTTGTCATCAGAAGTAAAAATGCGGGACCATTTGAACTAACCTTCGATCTAATGTTTCCCAACGCAGAAATATACGAGGAAGTAAAAAGCCGAATTACAAAATCTAAAATCGCTAAATTATATAAAATTGATGAATCTAAGGTGTTATCTATAGTTCATTTTGCCCCCGCCAATGCCATAAAAATTACGATTGAGCGTCCCAGGGCTTCCGGTGATTTAGGCGAAACAGATGTTTACGGGGCGCAACAACATGCACCTTTGTACGAGCTAACTTATTAGAGGAGTGATAGGGTTGAAAATCAAAGATATCGTTTTGTCGAAAGGACTTACAGGTTTTTACTTTGATGATCAAAAGGCTATACGCATGGGAAATGCAGTGCAGAACGGCATTACTTATGATGGCTCCCCTATTACCTCAGGCTTTCATAGTATCAGGCAAGCGGGGGAGAGCGTATCAGTTCAAATTGTCTTAGGAGATGGACAGGTTGCATACGGAGATTGCGCGGCCGTGCAATATTCCGGTGCAGGGGGCCGAGATCCACTGTTTTTGGCAGACACGTATATTCCCACAATTCAAAAACTCGTTGTACCACTTTTAGTTGGAAAGTCCCTAGACTCTTTTAAAGAAATAGCCATAGAGATAGAAAATATCAGAGACCAAAATGGCAAAGCACTACATACTGCAATTCGCTATGGAGTAACCCAAGCACTATTAGATGCCGTGGCGCGAAGTAAACAGACAACAATGGCCGAAGTCATTGTGGAAGAATACGGATTAGAACTTATTCCTGAGCCCGTTTTAATTTTTTGTCAGACAGGTGATGACCGTAAAACTAACGCTGATCGCATGATAATTAAAGGGGCTGACATGCTCCCCCATGGTCTGTATAATAATATTAATAAACTGGGAAAACAGGGTGAGTATCTCAAAGAATACTTAGCATGGTTAAAGGCTAGGATCCAAGAACTCAAAATAAATCCCCGGTACTTACCTGATTTACAGATTGATGTTTACGGAACTATCGGAGAAGCTTTCGATAATGACATAAAAAAGATAGGGGAATATGCCGGGGAACTGGCGAAAGTAGTCGCACCCCATGAGCTTTTCATTGAAGGTCCCATAGAATGTGCAAGCAAAGAAGAGCAAATTAAGGCAATGGCAGAATTGCGGGCTTATGTTGATGATAACAATATACCGGTTAAATTTGTTGTGGATGAGTGGTGTAATACTTTAGATGATATTAAGGCTTTTGTTGATGCAAAGGCCGGTCACATGATCCAAATTAAGGCACCCGATTTAGGAAGTCTGCATAACTCTGTGGAAGCCGTCCTTTATTGCAGAGAAAATGGTTTGCTCCCTTATCTTGGAGGCTCTTGCAACGAAACTGAACGTTCCGCGCAAATTACCGTACAAATAGCTGTGGCCACTAGACCGAGACAAATCTTATCAAAGCCCGGCATGGGTGTTGATGAAGGATTGTCAATTTGCACCAATGAAATGAACCGTTTAGTTGCCTTGTTAAAAAGTAAAGCGAGGTAGAAAAAATAATTGAAGACGATCAAGTATACAGATATAGTAAACAAAACAAAAGAGCTAGCTCTAGAGGCAAATTTTAACCTTCCCAAAGATGTTTATAATGCTTTGCTCGAAGCGAAGGAAAAAGAGACTTCCCCTTTGGGTAAAAGTGTTATAGAAATTGTACTTAAAAATGCGCGCGTTGCCAAAGAAGAACAGCTAGCCATTTGCCAAGATACCGGGGTTGTAGTTGTTTTTGCCGAGATAGGTCAAGATGTACGGATTGAAGGGGGATTGCTCGCCGATGCAATTAACGAAGGCGTAAGGCAGGCTTACGAAGAGGGTTATCTTCGCAAGAGTGTCATTAGCGATCCGGTGGAGCGAATAAACACAGCGGATAATACCCCCGCAGTAATACATTTTTCTTTAGTGGAAGGCGACCAATTACATCTAACTTTGGCTCCAAAAGGTTTTGGTAGCGAGAACATGTCGAGGCTAAAAATGTTTAAACCCACAGATGACATTGAACTGATAAAGAATTTTATTGTGGATACCGTGGTGGAGGCGGGAGGCAACCCATGTCCACCAATAATAATGGGTATTGGTCTGGGCGGCACAATGGAGAAGGCCGGATTATTAGCGAAAAAGGCTTTATTCCGAAAAATTGGTTCAAAACATCCCAAAAAGCACCTTGCAGAATTAGAAGAGGAACTTTTAATATTAATTAATAAAACCGGTGTGGGTCCTCAAGGTTTTGGTGGTTCCCAGACGGCTTTAGCCGTCTTCATTGAAGAATTCCCCACCCACATTGCGGGGCTACCGGTAGCGGTTAATCTCAATTGCCATGCGGCACGCCATGCGGAGGCGATCTTGTAATGCATTATACAACTTTAGTACAGGCAGTATACTATGCCCCTAGGGGTAAAAAAAGGCTCATGCATTTAGGTATGCTTGTTTCTCAACGTTATTTAGGAGCCGATGACCGTTTAATTGGGGTTGTGGGAGATGCAGGTGCAGGTAAATCCCTTTTAATTAGGGGTATGTTTCCCGGCTTAGTTTTGACCAATGATGATAATGGGGTGAATGTTCGCCCTTTGCCTGTCTTGGAAGATGCCCGGAACAACTTTTTTCGTATGCACACTTATCATATTGATGTTCGTTTCGAAATGGCATTCACACCATTATGGGAACTTGCTGAGGCCGTGGAAAAAGCGATTTCAGAAGGGCATCGCGTTGTTGCGGAACATTTTGATCTATTATATTCGCTTTTAAATTTGAATGCAGAAGTACTCATTGGAGTGGGAGAAGAGGTCGTTGTTACAAAGCCGACAATATTTGGACCTTTCCCGTCAGAAGTGGCTAAGCAGGCTTATGATTCATTAGTTTACCGAAAAATGGCCCATAGCGCAGAGGATCTAACTTCAATTATTTTTGAAGAGATGGGTTCCGAATTACCTCGATTTCATAGTGATGTGCGGCGCGGTTTTGTTGTAGAATTCACACGCGAGCCTGATGTCGATTTATATGAAGTTGAACGAAGGGTTCTAGATTATATAAGAGAAGATTTACCCATTTGCTATTATGATGACAAATCAATTTTAATAGGCGAGGAAAGATTGGAGTGTTCGGGTCCTCGAATTCATATGAAGTCTACTGGCGAAATTAAACAATTTCGGTTGGAGAAAGAATTTCAATATTCACCTATTAGTAAGACGTTTTTATTGGCCGGGCGTGTAGGTTAGTGGGGGGGAAACAAAGTGGTTCGAGTATTGCAAGCCGATAGCGACAGACATTTCCTTGATGAAGTGGAGAGCTACTTTAATCGGCTTCCTGATTTTAGATATTCAGGGGGCTTTGATAATAGCTATAATTTACTGAAAAAGATCGAAGATACTTGTCCCGATGTCCTCTTAATCGGGTTAGATCTGTCGCCACTCGGAGGAGTAGATGTTTTAAGGGAAATCAGATACAAGCTGGAAATAAATAAGCCCATAGTGATCATGATAAGCACTGAACTGCAAAGTGATGCTATTATTCAGGAAATGCCTAATCTTGGTGCTGATTATTATGTTTTAAGACCGGTTGACTTGGTTGTCCTAGAAAACAGAATTAGACAAATTCTGAAGATAAATCTGCCTGAAAGTGCGAGAAAAGTCTGTCGTAATCAGGTGCATGAAACTTGTGTAAGATATTTTTATAAAATGGGTATCCCACCCCATTATAAAGGCTACAGATACTTGATGGAAGGAATTTGGCTTGCTATTAAACATCCTTTTTTATTGAATTCCGTTACGAAGGATCTCTACCCCGCGATTGGAGAAAAATATAATACCAGTAGTGCCCAAGTGGAGAGAACCATGCGATATGCGCTGGATAAAACCTGGGAAGAAGGTAACGTTAAAAGTCTTTACGAATTTTTCCCCTATGAAATTTCGAAAAACAAAGGTAAACCAACGAATTCAGCTTTTATTGCAAAAATGGTGGAATTGGTAAGTTTAGAGATTAGGTAAAATGGCTAAATTGATATACGACTATGCATACTAAGGAGGACGGTGATAAACCGTCTTTTTTTGTTTGGGAGGGGCTGCGGTGCAGGGCAAAGTGAGGCTAGGGAAGAGAACAAAAGAATTGGCTCCCCTATTAAAACCTGGGGAAATTGCGGTGATCTGTCATGAAGATTTAGATGCCGTAGGTGCTTCCGGACTTATTGAGGCCGGGGTAGCAGCTGTAATCAATGCCCGTAACTCCTTTACATGTCGTTATCCTAATCTAGGTCCGCAACTTCTCATTGACCATGGTATTGCCCTTTTGGATAATGTGGGCGAGGCGATCTTCACGAAGCTGGAGGATGGCGACGTGATTACAATTGAGGGACGGAAAATCATTAGTTGCAATAAAGTAATTGCCGTTGGAACGGTCGCCACAGAGCATCTAATACAAGAAAGGCGAAATGTGGCCCAGCGAAATCTGTCTAAAGAATTGGACATTTTCGTAGCAAACACCTTGGAATACGCTGCTAAGGAAAAGGATGCAATATTGGGTAATCATAATTTTCCTCCGCTCAATGTTGTACTTAAGGATAAAACTGTTGTGGTGGTAGTTCGTGGTTTAGGTTATAAAGACGATTTAAGGATTTTATCCCCTTTTATACATGAGACAAAACCTATTCTGGTGGGAGTTGATGGAGGTGCAGATGCTTTATTAGCCTTTGGTTATAAACCACATCTTGTCGTTGGTGACATGGATAGCGTGAGTGATTCTGCACTAACGTCAGGTGCTCAAATTTTGGCCCATGCCTATGTAAATGGTACATGTCCTTGCGCCAATCGATTAGAGAATTTGGGGTTAGATTATGATCAAATCCATATTCCGGGCACCAGTGAGGATTTGGCTTTGCTCTTAAGTCACTCGGCAGGTGCCAAGCTCATTGTCTTAGTAGGTTCCCATTCAAATATGATAGATTTCTTAGAAAAAGGTCGGCCGGGTATGGCATCAACATTCTTAACCCGCTTAAAAATAGGGTCCCTTCTTTTAGATGCAAAACGCGTCAGTGAACTCTATCGACCCGGTCCCTCAGTACATGTTTTTCCGGTGGTCTTGGCTGCATTGATTCCCATTTTAATATTTCTAAGCCAAGTATCGCCGTGGCGATACTACTTGCGACTATTTTGGCTTCAACTTCGTTTGATTGCGGGGTGGCTTTGATGAATTTTGGTTTTAGATACCATCTCGCCTCTTTGATGGCGGTATTTTTAAGTCTAATTTTAGGCATTCTAATAGGGGGTGCATTATTTCCTGATAATGCGTTAGTAGAGGAGCAAGATCAACTCATCTCTAATCTAGAAGAATATTTTGTGCAGATGCAAGAAGAATTGCAGTTGTTAAATACTCAATTAACGGTGTCTGACTCTGCATGGTCCGAATTGAGGGATAACCTTTTTAAAAGTCGTCTCATGGGAAAAACAATAATAATGATTGCAGAAAATTCTCAAGACGATTATTTGGTAGAGATGCTGAGTTTAACGGGGGCAGAAATGAAGGTGATTACTTCAGAAGTATTACCGCTGGTAGTACCTGATGAGGAAGTTTTCTTTTTGACGCGTTTATCAAATGAAGAACTCACAACCAATCTTTTGGATGAAATAAATAGGATTGTGGAAAATGGCGGTAACATGGTTTTTGTCTGGGATACAACGATCAAACCATCACTACAGGGTCTTCCCCTAAGTCTGCAAATTGATGGTGTGGATACTAAAATTGGGCAAATTGCTCTTGTTCTCGGCCTGTTAACTAAGGGCAAGGGGCACTACGGGATGCACAAAGAATCAAAAGGATTGTTCCCATTATGAAAGTGGTTGCTCTAATTCCTGCTTACAATGAAGAAGAAACCATCGCATCAACGTTAGTAGCACTACAAAAGATCGCCCTTTTAAATCAAATAGTCGTAATTAACGATGGCTCCACAGATGAAACTGCAGAGGTTGTAAAAAGACACAAAGGTGTAACTTTACTCAATTTAAATAAAAATAGTGGTAAAGGGGCGGCACTAAATTATGGACTACAAAATTTTCAAGCAGATATTTTTGTTCTTCTAGATGCCGATTTGGGCCACACTGCAATTCATGGTGAGCGCCTGATTTATCCGGTTTTAAAGGGTAATGCCCATATGACAATTGCTAAATTCCAAAAAAAGCAAAGTTCCTCCCAGGAAAAAATGGGATTCGGTCTAGTAAGAAGGTTAGCAACCTTGGGTGTTAAAGTGCTCACAAAAAAGACAATAACAAGCCCCCTTTCGGGGCAAAGGGCCATAAATGCAGAGGTATTACAAAGATTGGGACCGTTTTTCGCCGGATTTAGTGTGGAGATAGGGTTAACTGTAGGTGCACTGCACCATGGGTACGATGTACTGGAAATCCCATTACCAATGAAACATCGGGCTTATGGTCGCGGAATTAAGGGAATCAAACACCGTGGGAATCAATTAATTCATGTATTCAGGGGCTTGCACCATTGTTGGCAGAAAGGGTGGAGATAAGGTGATTGTATGGCTAGTATTAGTTGCTGCAGGATATCTAACGTCCCTTGCTTTGAAGCCCGTTTTTAAGGATCAGGTAAGTGAAAATTACAAAGGTGAACATATTCCTACCGGGCTTGGATTGGCATTTGTACTACCCACGGTATTGGTTTTAGTTCTTAATTTTACTAAAGTACCTTCTGCTCCGCTATATGCAGTTGTAATCCTGTTCTTTTCTATTTTAGGTATACTTGATGACAATCTAGGAAGCGACACACGAAGAGGTTTTAGGGGCCATTTTGGGCAAAGAGATCCTTCAACCGGGATACTCAAGGCCGTGGGCGGGTTTCTTATCTCTTTGGCAATAGCTATCAGTCTAGGTGGAAACCCATTTCTAGTCGTACTTCATACCGTACTCATTGCCTTGAATGCTAACTTCATCAATCTACTTGACCGTGCTCCGGGGAGAGCAGGAAAGGTGTTTGCGATTCTTAGTATGGTTCTTGTTCTTTTTAATAGCATAAACATATCTCCTTTGTTGTGGCTTTTAGCCTCGACCATCGGTTATCTAGTTAATGATCTCAAGGCAACAATGATGATGGGTGATACAGGTTCCAATCCCTTAGGTGCTGCACTGGGGTTAGGCATGGTTCTTATTTTCCCTTTAATCGTCAAAGTTTTAATTGTCCTACTTTTGATTGTTTTAAATTTTCTTTCGGAAAAAATATCATTCTCAAAAGTTATTGAATCCAATCGTTTCTTGAAGTTTATGGATCAGCTCGGGCGTTGAAGGATTAAGACCTTCTGTGTGGAAGAAGAAAGCATAATTTCATGTGTCAGGAGAGAATTTATGCGTAATATTTTTATTATTTTAGGCACTTTTTTATTGTTCTTTTCCATATCCAAAGCAAATTCACTTACAACATATAAAGTGAAGCCCGGTGATACTCTCTCGGAAATATCTGTTAGGCAAGGTGTGTCGTGGCAGGAGCTCATGGAGATAAATAAAATAGACGATCCTGATAAACTGATGGCAGGAACCAAACTTCTCATACCCCCTAAAGTAAACAATAGGATTATTAGGGACGACGGAAGTGTTTATGAAATATCCGAAAAGGAAAAGGATATCCTTATAAGATTGGTATATGCCGAGGCACGCGGTGAAGGTCTAGAGGGTCAAATAGCGGTCGCCGCGGTTATCTTAAATAGGGTGCGAAGCGACAAGTTTCCAAACACTGTTTGGGATGTGATTCATCAACAAGGTCAGTTCACTCCAATCCAGCGAGGCACGTTGCCCAGTTCATCAAAGAATACCGGGACTTGTACCAATGCTGTTGATAAAGCGCTGAATGGGGAGGATCCAACTGGTGGAGCTTTATTTTTCTATAACCCCGAGACTTCCCAAGCCAAAGATTATTGGAAAACTAAACCCGTACTAAAACGTATTGGTAATCATAACTTTACCCTCTAGATGAATATAGAATACATGAGGGGTGATCTCATGCGTGTATTCGTCCTAAAGGTAAAGTGGAAGTATTTATTAATCGTTTTATGTTTAGGTTTTTTGGTCTTGATTCCACAGATTAAAGAGCCAATAATGTCCGTTACTTCTTCCGGTAGATTAATACCCATCTATGATGTGAAAACAGAAGAAAAGAAGGTAGCCATTTCATTTGATGCCACCTGGGGAACTGAATTAACCGACGATATTTTAGATACTTTGCGTACTCATAATATAAAAACAACCTTTTTCTTGGCAGGTTATTGGGTAGATAAACATCCGGACTACGTGGTTAAAATTGCAGATTATGGTCATGAAATAGGTAATCATAGTTATTCTCATCCTCATATGAATAGCCTTAACGAACAAGGAATAGCCTACGAGTTGGAGAAGAACGGAAGTCTAATTGAAGACTTGACCGGTCAACGACCCTTTCTCTTTCGACCTCCCTTTGGAGAGTACTCGAATCGAGTAATAACGGTTGCTACTTCTTTAGGTTATTACACTATTCAGTGGTCAGTTGATTCTCTCGATTGGAAGAATCTAAGTAGTAGTCAAATTTACGATCGGGTTATGGGAAGTATTAAACCCGGTTCAATTGTTCTTTTCCATAACGCAGCTCCAGGAACCCCTGGGGCTATTCGTCGTATAATTCCTGATTTAAAAGAAAAAGGCTACGAGATAGTTCCCGTTTCGGAAATATTGCATAAAGGGGAATATTACGTGGATCACGCGGGGACGATGCATCCGAAGAAAGGTGGTAATTAAGTGATAATTACTAGAAAAAACCTGATTTTTGGAGCCTTAATAATGGTTGTTTTGTTAAGCATTTTCTTAACACCCAAGCTTTATACGTCCGTTCAAAGAAAGCTATATGGTGTAAAGAAAGGAGTTTCTCTTGAAGATGAGCCAATGCAAGGTTTACTGCGTGACGAGTTATACGACGTCATCAGTGATTTGGCAACTAATTATAATGTCGAAGCTCAAAACGCAAAATGTAATTGGAATACCGGAGATATTGAAGTTGAGGTAATAGGGCAAGTGATAGATGTGGAGGAAACCATTGAGCTATTAATAAATGCTGAAGCAGGTAGTTCGTTAAAGCCAATTTTAGTGCCGGTTCTACCCTCTATTACCAGCGCACATTTCCAACCCTTCTACCGCGGACCAACAAGTGAGCCCAAGGTGGCTTTGATGATTAATGTGGATTGGGGAAATGAGTTTATCCCACAAATGCTAGAGGTACTGAAGCAGTATAATGCAAGTGTTACATGGTTTCCCACCGGTCGGTGGGCTGGTCTTTTTCCGGATTTGGTTAAAGAAATAGACGTGGCAGGTCATGAATTGGGAAACCATGGCGGTTGGCATGGTATGCCAAGCAAAATGAGCCGTAGCGAAGTCACTAGGCTCATTGTAGAGGGGGAAAACTTAATACTGGAAGCTTGTGGACAAAAACCTCAGATTTTTGCTCCGCCGGCAGGTGATTTTAATAAACAGACAGTATTGGTTGCAGCTGAACTAGGTTACAAAACTGTTTTGTGGACCATTGATACGGTTGATTGGCAGAAACCGGCGCCCACGGTGATTATAGATAGAGTTATTGGAAAAATTAATAACGGAGCTTTAGTTTTGATGCATCCTACAAAACCCACATTAGAAGCCCTACCCGTTATTCTAGAACATTTGCAAAATCTAGGTTTTATTTGTGTGACCGTTAGTGAACTATTATCTGACTAAAAGTTTTTCGCTAAAGTTCTCCAAATTTCAGGATCTTCGTAACCTAATTCAGATAGTGCTACTCCCGCTAAATCGTATTTATTTATTAAATCAAATTTGTAATTTAAACTGTAACGATTCTCAAACCACACTTCATTACCGGAACCATAATGAAAGTATGGGCTTTTTGCATTGGCATCCCATTTTATACTAGCACCTTGTTCAGCAGCTAGCTCCAGAATTTCTTTGTGGGAGAGCTTTGATGGATTACCGGTTTTGGACCAGTCAAAGCCAACATTGGGCAAGGCTAATATGGTTTTGTTGACAGGGAGTGTTTTCACAACCTCTTCTAACATTTCTTCTAGTAGTAGGGCCGAAGTTAGTGGACCTGGGTTTGTGTATTGGTTTGGGTTTCTTAATACAACGTAATCCACCTCCGTGCTAAAAGCTGCATAATCTACGTCCTCTCCCCAAGGAAGTGATACTAGAATTTGCATGTTATTAACGCTTAATTGTGACGCCAAAGCACTCACGTAGTGGAGTAACTTCGTCAGGTTTTCTTCTTTGGTACTGGGTATTTCAAGCATGACACCCTTGAGACCCCAGTTTTCTAAAGTTGCTAATATATTTGATATAGTGGTTTCTTGTAGATATTTATTATCAATAAATCTAGATGAATCCTCGGGGAAAGAGATCATGGCTATAGTTTCGATTTCTTGGTTACCTGCAAAATAAAGACTTTGGCCCATTTTCTGAGGATCGAAAAGCTCGTCAATCTGACCATAGCTATTTAGTCTCCAGCCGAAGGGTGTGATTGCGGTAAGATGTTCCGCTTGTCCCAATAAAACTTGGTATCCATTGTCGTTAACAGGATAGTAGCCGAGTACAATTTTTTTGTTGGTCTTTCGATTTGTCGGCAAGATGGACACGGCATATTGGGGTATCCAACCCTCAGAACCAGTTTTTAGCCTGATCTTGTACCAATTTTCTTTCTGATCAAGAATGATAATTTGTTCTCTTTCCCTCACACTATCAATTGCTTCAGCCTCGTTTTGCGGTGCCTGTCTAAGTGTGACCTGTTTAGCCAATACTTGACCCGTTTGACCTAGTATAGAGTAGGATTGTTGAATTGACGGAACATTCATGGGGGTGCTGGGCTGTCCGGTACCCCCTCCAAATAGATTAGTAAGATACATAATAAATGATAAGATTGCAATACCGATACCTTTACCCACGGAATTCCCCCTTTCTGCTCAAGTGAATCTATGGTATCATATTCATAATGTAAAATCATTGGAAAGAAGAGTGCACAATGGATGGTTTTTCAAATTGCACCGGAGGAAACTATGTATCAAAGAACTGTTCTATCTAATGGAATTAGAATCGTCACAGAGTATATTCCTCACCTGCATTCGGTCACCTTGGGAGCATGGTTTGAAGTGGGTAGTAGGCACGAGTTGCCTGAAGAATGGGGTGTTTCGCATTTTATTGAACATTTGATGTTTAAGGGCAATAAAAAATATTCTGCCCGTGAGATTGCTGAGATCATGGATAATCACGGTGGATACCTTAATGCCTTCACAGGAAAAGAAGAAACTTGTTATTATTTTAAAGCACTTGATGAGGATTTCACCATGGCAGCAGATGTTTTAGGGGAAATGCTCTTACATTCTTTGTTTTCCTACGATGATTTGATAAAAGAAAAGAATGTGGTTTTAGAAGAGATCGGAATGTACGAAGACTCTCCTGAAGACTTGGCCCACGACTTATTCGAAGAGGCTTTTTGGGCAGATCACGCTTTAGGCAGGCGCATTTTAGGTTCGCCCGGAAGCGTAGGGAAATTTACTAAGGAACAAATTTGTTTATATCTAGAAAAGCACTATACAACGGATCGCCTCGTAATTGCCAGTGCAGGAAATATTCCCCATGAAAGGGTCGTCAAGGAATTTGCCGAAAGGTTTTCTGATTTACCTCGCGGTCAAAAACACCCATTAGAATCACCTATTAAGAACGGAAGGCGGGGACTTTTCCATAATAAGAATCTGGAGCAGGTTCATCTTTGTTTAGGAAATTCAACGTTCGCCCGTAATGATAAGCGCCGTCATATGCTAAATCTTTTGGATACAATTATTGGTGGTGGGGTTAGTTCATTACTCTTTCAAGAGCTCAGGGAAGAAAGGGGATTGGTATACAACACATATTCCTTTAATTCTTCTTACGAAGACGTCGGCTTATGTGGGATTTATGCGGGATTTAGTCCTCACAATTGGTCAAAAGTGTGGGATGTCATATGTTCTCTCTTCAGTGATCTATCGAAATATATCCACGAAGAGATGCTTCAAAGGGCCAAGGGTCAACTGCGCGGTAGTTTGATGTTATCTCTGGAAAGCACTAATAATCGCATGACCAGATTGGCAAGGGGCGAACTTGACGAGGGAAGAATAATAACTCCCGAAGAACTTTTGATTGAAGTGGAACAGGTAAAGTACATTGACTTAATGGCACTGGCCGTAGAAATCTATAATCCAAAAGATTGGACTTGGGTAAGTCTTGGGCAACAAAACTATGGGGGGGATCCACTATGTCCAAAGATATGTTAAAAGAAATCTTTCGGTTGCAGGCTAGCTTTGATGAATCTGTAGTAAAAAACAGAGGATTGAACTTTTCAAAGGAAGTCTGGATTCAAAAAGAAATTCTAGCAATTATTTCCGAACTAAGTGAAATTTTAGATGAGGTTAATTTTAAGTGGTGGAAAGATCCGAAAGAGATTAACCAAGCCAGCCTTACTGAAGAAATCGTAGATGTATTACACTTCTTTGTTAGTATGTGTCTAAAAGCGGGTATTGGTCCGGATGAGCTTTTTGCGGCCTATATTGAAAAAAACAAAGAGAATTTCGAACGCCAAGAAGGTCATAGTAAAAAAGAAGGATATGCTTGGAAAAAATAGTGTATCGTGATATAATCAAACTACTCCGTGCCCAGGGAGATGTTCAAAGGGGAATGATCTTTGTATCGGCATGGAGTTTTTTTGATCTTATTTTTATTGGTTTTTTCTGCACCCTTAACTGAGGCCAAGGCTTTTACGGGTTTAATTTCGGGTACTGTGGAAACAGAGGGAATAGCAAATTTGCTAAGTTTTGAAGGGAATCATTTTTCAAGTATTAATTTTGAATTGGGTTTGGAAAGCCACCTAGATTATGAGGGATACCATAAACATAACCCTAGATGGGCTTTAAATTTAAAACCCTCAAAAAACTCGGAGATTACAATCAAACGTAATCACGAACACTTTACATCACCGGATACTTTTAGGCTAATTAAAGATACAAATTTTTTGAGCAAAACCCGACTTTATTCTTTGCGATATGGCGGGATACACGGAGCAATACTAAAAAATGTTCCTTTTAAATCTTTAGATAGCGTAGATGTTTTATATCTGGCGGGAAATATCGAAATTAATTCGGCTTCTTTTCGGGTCACAGAATTAAAGTATGCAGGATTAAAGGAAAGCGGTTCGGCAAGGGTTCTTGAAATGAAGGTCGATTCGGAGTTGATGGCTAGCTCGGTTGCCATGGGATGGCAAGAAGATACAAAGGGTGATGTGTCGAAGGGCTTTATATCGGAAATTGCCCTAAAGGGTAAGAAACTAAATGGTTCACTTGAATGGCGGCAAATTCATCCCGGGTTTAGGAGTCCTTTCTCCGAAAACGAAAAACATGCTAAAAATAGACGGGGTTATCATTTAACACATAACGCTTTCGTAGGGAATCTAAAAATATCAGCGAACTTTCGTCGTCATCAAAATATGGAGGGAACCAGACAATATAACCAGCATTCCTGGACTATCTCGGCTAAAGACAAGCATACCGAAGTTGAATGGCGCCTAGAGCCAACAACCGCTTTCATTTTGCGTTACGAGAAAGATAAGATAAGGATACAACTGGATGCATGGAACGCTTCATTACGCTATGCCAATAGGTATGGCGGTTTAAACTATGATTTAAGGGCAGATGGAAAACATGGAATCTTTCGCTGGCAGTTAGGTTCCGGTCAAAAAGTTAGATGGAGAGCAATCGGAAAATATGATTTAAACAAAAAACGTACGCACCATTCGGTTTTTGTCATTTATGAGCTGGATAAGGCAACATTTCAGCTTGAATTAGGCAAATACGATCGGGGAAATATACTTGCCGGATTTCACGATTCACCACAATTTTGTATATCATGGGGGTATGAGTTCTAGTATTTTCCCCTGATTCATAGGCTTAAAAGAGGTGGTAGAATGCGATATTCCGAGCTTTCCGGAAAAGAAATGGTGTGCATAGACGAAGGCATAAAGCTGGGTGTCGTAGATCACACGGATCTGATTATTAATCTTCGAACAGGCGAAATAGATTCCATAATTATTCCTTATGGCAATCGATGGTTTAGACCGCGCCTGATAGTCGTCCCGTGGAAGGGAATCAAAAAAATAGGTCGTGATTTAATAATAATCGACTTAACTACCGCACAAGATTATTCCGAAACCATGCGCAAAATAGAAGAACGTTCGCAACGGAATAAGCCCCCTTTTTTTGGGTAACCTAAGTGTAATAAAAGAAAAGGGGGAATTCTATTGTCAACTGTAATCGGTGTATTTACGGATATATCCACAGCGGAAGAAGCTGTAAAAGCCTTGCGAGAAAAGGGGTTCAAAGATAACGAGATTTCAATTCTTGCCAAGGACGAACAAGGCGGTGGATCCGGCTCTCAGGATATGGAAGCAGGCGATGATTTCGGAACAGATTCAATCGCCGATGGAACCGCGTGGGGCGGTGCACTGGGCGGAGCCGCCGGATTGTTGGCCGGCGTGGGAGCCTTAGCCATACCAGGGATTGGTCCCATAATTGCCGCAGGACCTTTAGCCGGTGTTTTATCGGGAGCCGTTACCGGTGGGGTTGCAGGGGGCCTAATTGATTTGGGCATTCCTGAAGAACGGGGAAGACAGTATGAAGAGAATTTGAAACAAGGTGGCGTGCTTGCTGTTATAGAAACCAGTTCAGATAAAGTTAATGACGCAAGCTCAATATTAAGACAAAATGGGGCCAAAGATGTGGAAACCCACGGTGGTAACTAGAATATTTAGATGGTGATTAAAGGGGCTACGAAAATGTGGCCCTTTTTATGATCGTTCTTCGGCAGGAATGTTCGAGATCAAACTAGAATCAATCGTAATGGTAAAAGGAGGTAGGTATTATGCGTGTAATCGTGGCAGGCGCGAGGGGTAAAATGGGCCAAGAAGTCTGTAAAGCCGTTCGCAATTCAAAGAAGTTCACCTTAGTTGGAGGTATTTCTTCTTCAGGCCATCCAATAGAGGGTGTTGACGTGTATACGGATCTAGCAAAAGCGATAAATGACACTAAAGCTGATGTGGTTGTTGATTTTACAATACCCAGTGCCATTGAGACAAATATGGAGATTTGCTTGGCACAAAATACCCCAATGGTGATTGGAACAACCGGATTGAGCCAAACTGAGCTAAAAGAATGGCAAGTGCGAGCACTTCAAGAAAACTGGAAGGCGATCTATGCACCCAATTTCGCTATAGGTGCTGTTCTTATGATGAAGTTTGCTCAAGAAGCGGTACCCCATTTTGAGCAGGCCGAAATTATAGAATATCATCATGCGCAAAAAATTGACGCCCCATCGGGCACAGCATTGAGAACAAAAACCATGATGGAAGAAGTATCAGGCAAGGCAATCCCCACGCATAGCGTGAGATTACCGGGACTAGTGGCCCATCAGGAGGTTATCTTGGGGTTACCGGGTCAAACGTTGACTATTCGTCATGATTCAAATAATAGAGAAAGTTTTATGCCAGGCGTTTTGCTGGCCATAGAAAAGATCTCAACAATAAAAGGATTAATCATAGGATTAGAACATATTCTCTTCACCGACATATAGTACTAATAAGTTCGGGTGAGGAGGCGTCAAAATGAAAAGTAACCTAGCAGGCAAAAACATCACAATGTTAGGTTGCGATGAGCGGGAGCTACTTTTGGCAGAAAGATTGGATGATCTAAACGTCAATTTACGTCTTGTGGGGTTTCCGCGATGCGGCAACCTTAAGAGGGCAACTCACTTCTCTAATCCAGGGGAAGCGGTTACCAATAGTCGAGCCCTTATTCTCCCCATGTCAGGCACTGACAGCCAAGGTTTGATAACTTCGCGCATGGATGGGGAAAGGGAATTAATCGATCTTAATAGGATAATGCCCGTTTTAAATAAGGATACACCGATTCTTATAGGAGTTGCTAATCCGGTTATAAAACAATTAATCATTAAATACCGCTTAAGACTCGTTGAGATGGCGAAAGATGACGAAATAGCCATATTTAATGCAATACCAACGGCAGAAGGTGCCATTCAAGTTGCTATGGAAAATAGCCCTATCACTATTCATAATTCAAAATGTTTAGTTCTGGGGTTGGGCAGATGCGGTGCGGCCTTAACTCAGCGCTTGGTGGCCCTAGGTGCCCATGTTACAGTTGGTGCCAGAACCACAAGTGATCTAGCAAGGGCGGTTAGTTTTAATGCCAAACCTTTACACTTAAAGCGTTTAAATGATGAAACCAACTTTAAAATAATCTTTAATACAATACCCGCTGTGGTATTAGAGCGAGCTTATTTACAACGGCTAAATACTGATACGCTAATCGTAGATCTCGCTTCAACCCCCGGTGGAACCGATTTTATTGCCGCTAAAGAACTAGGTATTTTGGCTATTCATGCATTATCCCTACCCGGAAAGGTGGCCCCAAAGACTGCAGGAGAAATCCTAAGCCGAATTATTCCTCACCTACTCGAAAAATTGGTTGGGGAGGAAGAAGATAACCATGAGAGATAAAAATATAGGGTTTGCTCTCACCGGAAGTCACTGCACTTACGAGGAAATTTGGCCGCAGATTATAAGGTTAAAAGATGCCGGAGCGGAGATCTATCCTATTGCCAGTGAAACTGTTCGAGAATCAGATACAAGATTCGGTAAAGGGCACGAAATCATTGCAAAATTTGAAGCATTGACGGAACGCCCTGTAATCACTACAATAATAGATGCCGAGCCATTAGGTCCGGCCAAAATATTAGATTGTATTATTATCGCTCCATGCACAGGAAACACGTGTGCGAAATTGGCGAATTCTATTACGGATACGGCCGTACTCATGGCCGCCAAAAGTCAACTGCGTAATGGAAAACCGCTAGTGTTAGCCATTTCAACGAATGATGCCTTAGGTTTAAATGCAAAAAATATAGGTGTGCTGCTAAACGCGCCCCTAGTCTTTTTTGTACCTTTTGGTCAAGATAATCCAGATGAAAAACCCAGATCATTGGTTGCTGATATGGACTTAATTTTGCCCACATTGGAAGGTGCACTGCAAAAAAAGCAGATACAGCCAATGTTAATTGAGAGGCAATTAAGAAAAATAAAATAATAAGGGAGAGATTTACAGTGGAGGGTTTGAATGTAGCAATATTGGGGGCAACAGGGATGGTTGGTCAGGAGATCCTTGATCTTTTGGTAGAAAGGAAGTTTCCAATAAAAAACTTAACCCTTCTATCTTCAGCACGTTCTGCAGGTAGTAGAGTTTTAGTAGGTGGAAAAGAATATTCTGTCCAGGAAGTATCTGCAGAGGCATTTAAAGGTGTGGATCTGGCGTTCTTCGCGGCGGGTGGTTCCGTTAGTGAGGAGTGGGTTGACGTAGCGGTAGATGCAGGTACAGTTGTTATTGATAATACTAGTGCGTTTCGTTTACGTGATGACGTGCCTCTTATTATTCCCGAAGTTAACGGAGAAGAGATGCGCAATCACAAGGGCATTATATCGAATCCTAATTGCTCAACAATTATTATGGCGTTAGTATTAAAACCAATTTTCGATAAAGCCGGAATAAAAAGGGTCGTGGTTTCGACCTATCAGGCTGTTTCCGGAGCAGGTGGTCGAGGAATGGATGAATTGCGACGTCAAACGGAAGATTATGTACAAGGAAGAGAACTGGAAGCTTCAATTTTACCGGTAGCCGGTTTACCGAAACATTATCCCATTGCTTTTAACGTAATTCCTCAAATAGACGTGCGCGATGATGATGACTATACCAAGGAAGAATGGAAAATGGTCAGGGAAACCCAGAAGCTGTTCAATGATCCTAACATGAAGATCTCTCCCACAGCTATCAGAATTCCTGTGATGCGCTCCCATGCAGAGAGCATTAACGTTGAAACAATTTCTCCTTTATCCCCTGCAGAGTGCAGAGAGCTGTTGTCTAATGCACCGGGGGTAGAAGTTATTGATAATCTAGAGGAACAACAATATCCGATGCCCTTATTTACTTCAGACAAAGATCCCATATATGTGGGGCGCATCCGTAAAGACTTAACAGTTGATAACGGTCTAAATCTTTGGGTTGTTGGAGATCAAATTCGTAAAGGTGCCGCTTTAAATGCGGTGCAAATTGCTGAATACTATACCCAAAAAATGGGGTGAGGGTATGAGGATTGTGGTGCAGAAATTTGGGGGTAGTTCTTTAGCTACCTCCACAATCCGTGAGCAAGCGGTATGCAGAGTTGAAGAGGCCCTTAAAGACGGCCTAAACCCGGTGGTTGTGGTCTCTGCCATGGGTAGAGAGGGCGATGCCTACTCCACAGACACTTTGCTCAGATTGCTCGAAGAAACCAATGTGGATTCTAGCGCCGCAAATATGGATCTGTTGATTTCGTGCGGCGAAATAATTTCTGCAACTATTTTTGCTGAGAGTTTAAATAAACGAGGAATGTCTGCAATTGCTTTAAGTGGGTGGCAAGCGGGAATTATTACCGATGATGTTCATCTAAGTGCTAGAGTAAAAACTGTGCAGGGAAACAAACTTCATCAGATTATTAGTGACGGAATGATCCCGGTTGTGGCGGGTTTTCAAGGTGCGACCGAACAAGGGGCAATTACGACCTTAGGACGCGGGGGAAGTGATACCACTGCTGCGGTTTTAGGTGTTTTTCTTAAGGCTGAAAGGGTAGAAATATATTCTGACGTTGATGGGATCAAAACAGCCGATCCTAAATTGATCCCAGATGCCCCAACCCTAAAAGTGATTTCGTATAGTGAGGTTGTAGAACTTGCGCACATGGGTGCTAAGGTATTGCATCCTCGCGCAGCCGAGATTACCATGGAGGAAGGCATTCCTTTGCAGATTTTGTCAGTTACAGAATCCCATGGTGGAACAACCATAAAGCACGGGGTTAGACAACTATCGGGAGTGGCTGGAGAATCAATTGCAGATAAAGTTGTTACCGGCATTGCATACCTTGGCAAGCGGGCACAAGTTAGAATTAAAGGTCCAAAAAACTTTCATAGCTCCGGTATGGCTGCGCAGATTTTTCATTTATTAGCCGAAGCAAAGGTAAGTGTTGACTTAATCTTTTTATCACCTGATTTAATTGCTTTTATTATTGACCAGGTTAAAGTAGAAATTGCACAAAAAGTTTTGACCGCTTTAGACTTAGATGTTAAGATAAAGGTGGGTTTTGCTAAAGTGTCTGTAGTTGGCGCCGGTATGCATGGTGTACCCGGGGTGATGGCTAGAGTAGTGAACTGTCTGGAAACTGAAGCAATCCCGATTTTCCAAACTACCGACTCACATGCAAATATTTCTTGTTTAGTTCTGGAAGAACATGTTCCCCAGGCAGTGCAGGCGTTGTATAAGGAGTTTCATCTTGATCGTATTTAGGAGGTTTATCTCATGAAGTCAGGTCAGCTTATTACTGCTATGATCACGCCTATGAATGATGATCATACAGTAAACTACAGAGCGGCAGCAGAATTGGCAGAACGTTTAAGGGAAAACGGCTCGGATGCCATTGTTATAAGTGGAACAACAGGCGAAAGTCCCACTTTAAGTTTTGAGGAAAAATCCAAATTATTTGCTGAGGTAACAGATGCAGTTGGTGGTGATCTTGAGATTATTGCCGGAACAGGCTCGTATAGTACTGCCGATTCTATTGCTTTAACCAAGGAGGCAGAAAGGGCAGGCGTAGATGCAATAATGCTGGTGGCGCCATACTATAACAAACCGTCTCAAGATGGTTTATATGAGCATTTTAAAAAAGTTGCTGATAACACTTCTTTGCCAGTTATGGTTTATAATGTGCCTGGCCGAACCAGTGTAAATATTTTACCTGAAACCGTCGCAAAGCTTGCTGAAATCGATAACATTGTGGCTATTAAAGAAGCCAGTGGTAACCTAGATCAAGTTAGTGTCATTAAGACCTTGGTACCAGAAGACTTTCTTGTCTACTCCGGTGATGATTCCTTAACCTTGCCTATCTTATCCATTGGTGGGGCCGGGGTTGTTAGTGTGGTTTCTCATTTGGTCGGTCGTGAAATTAAGGCGATGATTGAAGCATTTGGCTGCGGTAAAGTAGATGATGCCCTTGATATTCATTTGCAACTAATGCCACTATTTAAGGCTATGTTTCTAACAACTAATCCTGTACCTATTAAACGTGCTTTAGAATACGTAGGAGTGGAAACGGGTCCCGTGCGCCTTCCCCTTGTTGATCTTACAGAGCAAGAAGCGCAAACAATCAAAGACATTCTGTTTAAAATGGGACTTCGTTCATAAATTTCTTGGGCTTTGGGCTCTACCTAGTCATATAGCTAGGTAGAGTTTTTTTATTTGACATAAGTATTATTAAGTAATACTATAAATACAATATAAGGAAACGTTTAGGAGGCTACAAAATGGGTCTTGAAAGAAAACAAGATGTTATCACATTTAAAGTGGATAAAGCGTTGAACGAAGCCTTAGAGGGAATTCCTAACAGATCGGAGTTTATTCGTAACGCCATCTTAGCTGCCCTCGATGGTACTTGTCCCTTATGCAAAGGCACTGGAATTCTCAATGTTAGCCAGCAAAAACATTGGGAAGAATTTGCCCAGAAGCATGCCGTGGTTAAGTGTGATGATTGTCATACATTTCATCTTACTTGCCAAGTATAGCATGGAGGGGGTCTTTTGATTGTTCAGAAAAAATATCATTATTCTTTTACTAATAATTGCAGTTGTTTCATTTGTATTGTTTAAGTTCGCTGTTTTACCCGCAACTAAACTTGCTCCTCCCAAAAATGAAAAACTGCAAGTTTTTGTAAGCATACTGCCGCAGAAGTTTTTTGTGGAAAAAATCGGCGGTGACCTTGTGGAGGTTTCGGTTTTAGTCGGCCCCGGTCAAAGTCCTGCAACTTATGAGCCTTTACCGAAGCAGATGAGTTCGCTTGCAGAAGCCGTGTTATATTTTAGAATAGGTGTACCCTTTGAAATTGTTTGGCATGAAAGAATTCGATCCTTGAATCCTAATTTGGAGATTATAGATACTAGAGAAGGCATTCCTTTGCGTAAGATTGAAGGCAGTGTCTCTAAAAACTCCGACGAAGGGGTTAAAGATCCCCATATCTGGTTGGATCCCATTTTAGTAAAAATTCAGGCGGAAACAATTTGCACACAACTAGTTTCTAAAGATCCCGAGAACAAGACTTTTTACCGAGCAAACCTTGCACAGTTCCAAAAGGAATTAGATGAACTTTATGTAGACTTGAAAACAAGTTTTGATTCTCTACCGGTAAATAAATTAATGGTTTTTCATCCCGCATGGGGGTATTTGTTTGACCGGTATGGACTGGTGCAAATTCCCATTGAAGTTGAGGGTAAAGAGCCTACGCCACGTGAACTAACTCGTCTTGTGGAATTAGCCAAAAGGGAGAATATCAAGGTGATCTTTATTGAAGAGCAATTTCATACTAGTTCAGCAGTCTCCATTGCCGACTCTATTGGGGGCAAAGTGGTTAAACTAGACCCCTTGGCAGAAAATTACTATGAGAATTTACGTCAGATTGCGCAAATTATAAAAGGGGAGCACTAAGCAATGAAAACCGTAATTGAATTACAAAATGTTAGTTTTTCTTATGACTTAAGGCCCATTTTGGAGAATCTAAATTTAGAGATTAAGGTACGTGATTTCACGGCTATCATCGGACCTAATGGCGGAGGTAAGACAACTTTACTTCGCTTAATTTTGGGAAGTCTTCAACCGGATCGGGGAAACATAAGTGTTTTTGGCGTTTCCCCTAAAAAAGCCCGTTTTCAAATTGGCTATGTGCCCCAACATGCATTCTTTGATCAAGGTTTTCCCATAACTGCTTTAGAAGTTGTTTTAATGGGAACAATTCAGGCAAACTCGCTATTTTTTCGTTATTCACCACGTGATCATCTAGCGGCAATGCAAGCAATGGATGCATTAAATATAGCTGATTTAGCCGATGTCCGCTATGGGCAGTTATCGGGCGGTGAAAAACAGCGAGTATTAATCGCCCGTGCTTTAGTTGGAAAACCTAAGCTTTTAATACTTGATGAGCCCACGGCCAGTGTGGATAGTAGGGTCGAGCATGATGTTTATGAATTATTAAAGGAACTAAATGGTGAAATTCCGATTCTAATTGTGTCCCATGATCTCGGATTTGTGTCGTCTTATGTTAATAAGGTAGTTTGTTTGAACAAACAATTGGAAGTACATGATGTGGATGATATTTCAAAGGGAGTAATTACGAATCTATATAAAAGCCCCATGGAAATGATTAATCATCAATGTTTGTTATAATCTAAAAGAAAAGTGTGGGATAAGAATGCTTGAGTTTATAAATGCTTTTCTAAAATACGGATTTATCCAAAATGCTATTATGGCAGGATTGTTAGCGAGTGTAGCATCTGGCATTATAGGAAGTTATGTTGTTATTAAGCGAATTACATTCGTCAGTGGTGGAATTGCCCATACTGTTCTTGGAGGTATGGGAATTGCCTATTTTTTTGGTTTCGATCCCCTAATCGGGGCGATAGGTGCAGCTGTTATCTCAGCAGTTTTACTTGGGTTAGTAAACCTAAAGGCGAAGCAACATGAAGACACTTTAATCGGAGCCCTGTGGGCTGTGGGTATGGCTTTTGGCATCATCTTTATGTCTTTGACACCCGGTTATAATGTGGATCTAATGAGCTTTCTCTTTGGTAACATACTTATGGTAACTGATCCTATTTTACGAGTTTTGGTTGCTCTGGATCTGTTTATTCTTACGATAGTATTAATTTATTATCGGCAATTTAAACTAATTTGCTTTGACGAAGAACATGCTAGGCTGCAGGGTTTACCGGTTGAGTTTCTTTATATTCTTCTTTTAAACCTCATCGCGTTAACTATAGTCATTTTAATAAAGGTTGTGGGCCTAATTTTGGTGATCGCTCTTCTCACCTTACCATCCGCTATTTCGGCCCTTTTCACTCACAAGCTGGGGCAGATGATGATTGTTTCGTCGGGACTCAGTCTAGCATTTACTTGGACCGGTTTAGCCATATCTTATGGACTAGACTTACCTTCCGGCGCGGTAGTTGTTGTCTTAACCGGTTTAGCTTATTTGTTAGCGTTAGTTTTTAAAAGGCTGTATATAAAGGGTCAAAGGAAGAAAAGCTGTGAGATATCGGCTTTATGATTGAATTAAAAGTAAATTTTGCAGATTTGATTAATTTCCCTATAGCCTGTATAATGTAAGAATGCATGATTTGTTCGGTTTAAATTATTAAACCACCTTAATCGGGCGGCGGTGGTTAAACAAGAGAAAAACCAAAGAAGTCATAGTTTATGGAGGTGTTAAAAACTTTATGACCAATCACAATAAAATAAGAATCCTTCCCTTGGGTGGTCTTGGCGAGATCGGCAAGAACATGACAGTGGTAGAGATCGGTGATGAATTGGCCATTGTTGATGCGGGAGTAATGTTTCCGGAGGAGGATATGCCTGGAGTTGACTTAGTTATTCCGGACATTACCTATTTACTGGAAAATGCCCATCGTGTTAAAGGTATCTTTTTGACCCACGGGCATGAAGATCACATTGGGGGGGTTCCTTATGTTTTGCGCGAATTGAATGTCCCCGTTTATGGAACTAAACTTACCCTAGGTCTTCTACAGGTCAAACTTAATGAACATGGGTTGGAACGAAACTCGGATTTACGGGAGATTACCGCCGGTGAGCGGATCCAGGTGGGTAATTTTGATATAGAATTTATTCACGTTAATCATAGTATTGCCGGTGTTGTGGCATTGGCCTTTCACACGCCCTTAGGTGCCATCGTACACTGTAGCGACTTCAAATTTGATCAAACCCCCTATGACGGAAAGGTATCTGATTTTTATACCTTAGCTAGATTAGGTAAGGAAGGTGTTTTATGTCTGCTTTCCGACTCTACCAATGCTGAACGACCCGGGTATACTTCTTCCGAAAAAAGCGTAGGTGAAACATTCAGAAACTTGTTCAGTAAAGCCGAAGGTAGAATACTTGTGGCAACTTTTGCTTCAAATGTTCATAGAATTCAGCAAATTTTTGATGCAGCTGAACGAGAGGACCGTTTAGTAAGTGTTACCGGACGGAGCATGATTAGGATTGTCGAAGTTGCCAGCGAATTGGGCTATCTAAAAGTTCCTGAAGGTCTTTTGGTAGAACTTGATAAACTGGAGAAACTCCCTCGGGAGAAGGCCGTTATTATAACAACGGGTAGCCAAGGAGAACCCATGGCAGCTTTGAGCAGGATGGCCATGGCGGAGCATAACAGAATCACTATTGGACCGGGTGATACGGTGATTATTTCCGCTTCTCCTATTCCGGGAAATGAAAAATCCGTGGGAAAAATAATCAATCAGCTTTTCAAAGAGGGGGCTAATGTAATCTACGAGCCTCATCTGGGGGTTCATACCTCTGGACACGCGCGTCAAGAAGAATTAAAACTTTTACTGAATTTGTGTAAACCCCGCTATTTTATTCCCATTCATGGCGAACATCGCATGTTACTAAAACATGCCGAATTGGCTGAAGAAGTGGGATTGCCTAAAGATAACATCGTGATAGGGGAAATTGGGCTTCCCATTGAGTTTACTCCTGACGATATAAAAATTAGGGATCGGGTGGTCTCCGGTCAAGTCTTTGTTGATGGATTAGGTGTGGGCGACGTTGGAAACATTGTTCTGCGTGATAGGCGTCAGCTTTCAACAGACGGTATTTTAATTGTGGTTGTTACCATGAATAAACAGCAGGGGAAAGTTGCGTCGGGTCCCGACATAGTTTCCAGGGGATTTGTTTATGTTCGTGAGTCTGAAGAGTTAATGGAGCAGGCTAGGGTTATTGCAAAAGAAGCTGTTGATTCTTGCCTCGCCCGAAACGTAACCGAATGGGGTGCTTTGAAAAGCGCCATGCGCGATGATCTCAACAGATTCGTCTGGGGAAAGACAAAAAGAAGACCCATGATTCTTCCAATAATTATGGAGATCTAAATTACTAATGTTTAAGGAACCTCTTTTCTTATCATACTAGTTATGATAGAAAGGAGGTTTTTATATGTCTGAATATGAAGAACGGCACGATGAGGAATTGTCATTAGAAACCATTAAGGAGCTGGGTCAAATGGAAGTGCCGGCCAGTGCCGGCGAAGAGAGCCAACCTTTTCATTGCCTAACAATTATTGGGCAAATAGAGGGACATATGGTTTTGCCGCCACGAAATAAAACAACCAAGTACGAACATGTAATTCCCCAGTTAGTAGCAATTGAACAAAACCCGAAAATAGAGGGTTTGCTTGTTGTCTTAAACACGGTAGGGGGAGATATAGAGGCGGGTTTAGCAATTGCCGAAATGCTTAAAACTATGAATACACCGACAGTATCTTTAGTGCTCGGTGGCGGACATTCAATAGGGGCACCCATAGCCGTGGCCGCGGATTACTCCATAATATCGGCAACTGCAACTATGACGATCCACCCCATCCGATTAAGCGGATTGGTAATTGGGGTTCCTCAGACGTACGAATACTTGGATAAAATGCAAGAACGGGTTATTCGGTTTATTGTTAAACATTCAAGGGTGGGTACGGAAGCCTTGCGTGACATGATGTTTCGCACAGGCGAATTGGTGCGTGATGTGGGAACTGTTCTAGTAGGTGATGAAGCGGTTAAAGTTGGTTTGATGGATGAGGTAGGTGGGGTCGCCACGGCCTTGAGCAGATTATCCCAGCTGGTTTCGGGGGAGGGCAAAGTGCAATGATGCTATTTACTGTGATTCCGTTAGATGATGTTTTAGAAGGGATGGAAGAAGCCCCGGTTCCAACCGTGGTAATGAGTATAGGTGGGGTAACGTTGGAGTTAGAGCCCGGAGAAAATTTTCAAGCCAAAGTTGTCAGAGTAATAAGTACAGACCCAAGCCACTATCTAAATTCTTCTTATCAGCCAGGATCTATAGTACACTGGACATAGCATAACAAACAGCCGATTCTCATATGGTCAAATATGAGAATCTTTCTGTTCATTGTCGGATTTATTTTAGGTTTAACTATTTTTTTGTTGGGATTGAGTTTGCTTGGTGATTCTTTAGAATCGGTTATGGGCTTTCGCCTGCGTAAAATTCTAACTCGCCTTACCGCTACAAAAGGGAGGAGTGTTTTCGCCGGTTTAATCTGCACCTCATTGGTGCAAAGCAGTAGCGCAGTGGGCTCAACTATGGTAGTTTTAGTCGATAGTGGTGTTCTAAGTTTGCACCAGGCGTTTGGAATAATGTTAGGGGCAAATATCGGAACAACATTAACGGCGCAATTACTTGTTTTTCCCTTAGAGAAGCTCGCTATTCCATTGATTATTATGGGTCTTGTGTTGTACTTTCCGTTAAAAAGGCCAAATAAAGGAAAGGCAACATTAGCCTTAGGTGCAATCTTTTATGGTCTAACCCTAACGACATCGTCACTAACACCACTTTTGGAACTTCCCGGTATTAGAAACATTCTATTCAACCTCACAGATACTTCCATAGAAGCCATTTTTTTTGGAGTTGTTCTAACTAGCTTAGTCCAATCAAGTAGTGCCGTAACCGGTCTTGTTATTCGTTTAATTGATTTGAATCAGCTTTCCCTTTTTGCAGGTGTTGGTTTAGCACTTGGCAGTAATATCGGTACTGTCATCACAACATTAATTGCAAGCTTGGGGCGGGGTAGGGCGAGTAAGGCCACGGCCTACGCGGATTTAGTTTTTAATTTGGCAGGCGTACTTTTGGTTCTTCCTTTCTTCTCATATTTTTTACGTTTCATATCTCTTCTATCAGCGGAACCGGAACGTCAGGTAGCCCACGCCCACACGGTCTTTAATGTGGTCACAGCGCTTTTAGCCATACCTGCTTTGGATTTCTTGGCCAAACTAGCGTGGTGGTGTGCAGGAAAACGCAAAGCAAACAAGAATACTTAAGATTAATTGGGAGGAGTGTGGGTCGTGACGCTTTTTAAAGCTGTTATTTTGGGGATCATTCAAGGACTAACCGAATTTTTGCCCGTGAGCTCATCCGGGCATTTAGTTTTGTTTTCAAATCTTTTTAAAATAGAAGAAACATCCTTGGTTTTTGAAATAGTAGTGCATGTGGGTACGTTAATTTCGGTATTTGTAGTCTTTTGGAACGATGTGGTCTCTTTAGTAACATCATTTTTTAAACTTTTAAAGAATCCCAAAGACTATGCAAATCTAGTACGCAGTGACCCCGGCTGTGCATTGGTCAGAAATATTGTACTGGCCACTTTGCCGGTGATAATCTTGGCACTTATTTTTAAGGATCTAATTGAGCAACTTTTCACCAGCAGTTTATTTGTTGGCTTTATGTTACTTATAACCGGTACCATCTTATTCGTTACCGAAAGATTAAAAGTCAGGCGTAAGCCGTTAGATGAACTCACAACAATGGATGCCTTAATAATCGGTGTAGGTCAGTCGTTTGCAATGTTACCGGGAATATCACGATCGGGAACAACAATTGCAATGGGTCTACAAAGAGGACTAGACCGCGAAAGCTCGGCGCGATTTTCGTTTTTGCTTACAATCCCGGCAATTTTGGGGGCCTTGATCTTTTCACTAAAGGATTTATTTAAGGCAACTGAGACTTTAACATTTGGGGCTTTGGGTGTTGGCTTTCTGTCTTCGGCAATTACCGGATATTTTGCCATTAGATTCTTACTGGAATTAATAAAAAGAGGCAAATTGGTCTGGTTTTCGTATTATACTTGGTTTATTGGTGCACTCGTAATAGTTCTAAATCTAGTTTAATTAGGATAAAGAAGGAAAAACAGTAGTAAGGTGGAATTTATGAGTATTAAAGATAATTTATATAGTGTACAGGCTCGCATAAAAGCTGCTACAGTTCGAAGTGGTCGCGATGAAAGTGAAGTACAGCTATTAGGTGTAACTAAATATGCAACTGATGTTAAGGTCCAAGAACTAGTTTCCGCGGGTTTACTGCGCCTTGGAGAGAATAGAATACAGAATTTGAACAGGCGTATGGAACAGTTTCCCGATGCACAATGGGATTTTATCGGCAATCTTCAAACCAATAAAGTGCGGTATTGTAAGGAAGCGGGTTTAATTCATTCGTTAGATCGACCGCGGTTAGCAGATGCTTTAAACACCAGAGCACAGAATTGGGACAAGATTCAAGAAGTCTTAATCCAAGTGAATGTATCAGGAGAGCAAAGTAAAAGTGGAATCGATCCCGACGATATGGGCAAATTTGTAAAACGCATACTTTATGAGTGCAAAAATATAAAAATTCGAGGGCTAATGACCATGGCCCCCTTTATTGATTCTGAGAAAACACGTCCCTATTTCCGTGAATTAAACAGATTATACTTAGAATTGCAGCAAGAGTTAGGCTTAGTTTGGGACACCTTATCTATGGGAATGACGAATGACTTTGAAGTAGCTATAGAAGAAGGGTCAACTTTGGTGCGTGTTGGGTCAGCCCTATTTACTGAGGAGGATTAAAGTGAATAATTTTGTCCAGAAGTTAAAAGTTTTTTTGGGTGTGACTGAAGATTATGACCATGATGAGGAAGGTAAGAATTTTGCCGAGCCGGCAGAAGAGGTTTTACCCTTTAGTCGGGAGCGAAAAAAACAGACAAATACCCGCAAACCTAACCTCGTGGGATTAGCGGGCGGTCAAAGCGGTCATACAAAAATGCATATTGTGGAGCCAACTGCATTCGAAGATGTGAAAATGTATGTTAACTACCTAAGAAATCGCAAATCCATGATCTTACGTTTGCATTCGGTGAATAAAAATGAGGCTCAGCGCATCGTAGATTTTATGAGCGGAGCAACACATGCCCTAGATGGTAATATGCGAAAGTTAGGGGAGACAATTTTTTGTTTCACACCGAGCTCGGTCATTATCGAAGGTGATTTAGAAACTGATTTTTTTGAAATGCTCAGGGATGAGGGATATTAATTGCTTATAGTCTCGTTTTTGGATGTGTTATTTCAGGTCTATTGGTGGATCCTGATTGCCAGGTTCGCTTTATCATGGGTTCCTAATGTGGATTACGGACACCCGGTGGTAAAATTTATTCATGCAATAACCGAACCATTGGTTCGTCTGTTTAAAGGAATAATTCCTCCACTAGGCAACATCGATTTTTCCCCCCTAATCTTGTTTTTGGTTTTGCGTTTAATTTATCCATTGTTTAAAAAGCTACTGGTAGATATTATTTTCCGATTAGGATTGTACTAGCAAGGGGGATACGTGCAGGTGTATAGTGATCGTCTTTTAGGGCATTTGCAGGGCGAAGATGAACTTCATTTAGGGCGACATGCCATGGAATTAGCTAAGTTAGCTTGGGAAACCAATCGCCCCCAGACCAGCGATTTCTTTGATCCTTACGAACGCAAGGTTATCCAAAGTGTTTTAGGTGGTATTCCCGAAGTTGGAGTCTTCTATCAAGGTGGCTACAAAAAGGCCGAAAGAGCCCGGTTAATAATTTATCCGGAATTTTACCTTCTAGAAACCATTCCATCATCCATACGTGTTCTGGAAGCAGAGGGTAATTTCAACTTCCAAAAGGTAAGTCACGGAGATTTTTTAGGTTCGATTTTAGGTACGGGGCTTAAACGGTCAAAAATCGGAGATTTGCTCGTTTTAGAAAACGGTTGTCAGGTTATTGTCGCCAGTGAAGTTGCTGATTATTTGTTGAGTAATTGGGACAAAGTCCACCGTGTTCCGGTTAAGGTGAAGGAAATTGATGAAGAGCAACTGGCAATTGAACCGGAGAGAATAAAGCAGATCAGGGCAACAGTCGCTTCTTTACGTCTCGATGCCGTGGCTGCGGAGGGTTATGGTACTTCTCGTACAAAAATGGTGCGAGAGATTAAAGCTGAGAAGGTTAAGTTAAATTGGAAACAAGTTTCGAATCCTTCTTTGAGTGTCGAAGAAGGGGATGTTCTTTCCATTCGCGGTAGGGGTAGAGTAATCGTATCCGAAGTGGGTGGAAGAACGCGTAAAGGTCGAATTAGTCTCATTTTACACCGTTATTTATAGGAGGTAATGATTTTGCTTAAACCCATGGATATTCACAATGTGAATTTCAAGCGCGTCTTTAAGGGGTACTGTCCCGATCAGGTCGACGATTATTTGGCTACGATTGTTGGCAAATACGAAACCCTTTATCAGCAAAATAGGAAACTTCAAGAAGAACTGAATTCAGTTCGTGAGGAATTAGGTTCGCAAGATCAAGGGCAGGACGTTTCAAACTTAATTTCTTTAACGAAAGAAACAGTGAAGGAACTTCAAACTGTTGCACAACAGGAATCTGAGAACATGGTTAATGCTGCCCAAGTAAAGGCCGATCATTTAGTTTCTGAGGCCAAGCTGAAAGCGGAAAGGCTTTTGGCAGATGCAGAAAATCGTTTAGCTAAAACACAATGGGCCGAAAGACAATTGCGTCAAAAGATGCGTTCGACGATGGAATCCATTTGGAGTTCCTTAAATGAAGAAGAGGCTTCTGAAGAGGAGTCTTTCGACGATGATCTTGAAAGCACAAAGGTATATTCCGAAATTAGGGCTACTATAGATCATGGCGGAATTCAGGCTACTGAAATAGATCAGCCTATGGAAGGTTCCCGGTTATCTGAGGGTAAAGCGGAACGCACAGAAGATACTGCCAAAGAAGAGTACGACCCCAATAGGTTAGAAACCAAACTGGACTTTGGCTTCAAGGATTTTGATTTGACTTCGGAG
>DUPA01000003.1 GCA_012838515.1 Natronincola sp.
CCGCCGATTCCCATGATTTAAAGGGTCATTTGGCTTCTCCATGAAAGGGGGCAATTAGGTGAGCGAGAATTGTTTGTTTTGTAAAATTGTCAATGGAACTTTAGAAGCGGATTTTTTATTAGAAACAGAAAACATTGTTGCTTTCCGAGATATTAATCCGGTAGCACCTGTTCATATATTAATCATTCCCAAGAAGCATATAGCCAGCTTAGCCCACTTAGAAGAAGAAGATGAGAGCTTGATGGGGGAAATTGTTAAAGCCACAAGCGACTTGGCAGATCAAGAAGGACTAGCCGAGGGTTACCGCGTAGTCGTTAACACAGGTTCCCACGGGGGACAGAGTGTCGCCCATTTACATTTTCACCTCATTGGCGGGAGATCATTGCAGTGGCCACCTGGTTAGATATTGACCATGGTTAAGTAATAGACTATAATTAGTATGATATTATTCAAACACAGTATGACTTTGTCTTTATGACGCAGTCAGCATTGGAAGGAGGGATACTAGTGGCAGAAATCAAAGTAGGAAAAAATGAGTCCCTCGATAATGCTTTGCGCCGTTTCAAAAAACAGATCCGGACATCGGGAGTTTTATCTGAAGCCAGGAAACGGGAACATTATGAAAAACCGAGTGTTAGAAGGAAAAAAAAATCAGAGGCAGCTCGGAAAAGAAGATACCGTTAATTTTTTTGTTTAGTGTCGCGACCCGATGTCAGAAAGATATCGGGTCCTTTTTGAAAGCGGGTGAAAAAATGAAGCATTTTAGCGTTAAAGTCACGATTTCGTTGATGGTGACGATTTTGCTTTTTGGCCTCAGCGCGGCGGCTTATGGGGCAACCAAGGTGTATTTATTGCCCATACAAGGGGATATTGAGCCTGGATTAGCTACTTTTGTGGCCCGTGGAGTTAATTTAGCTGAACGAAATAATGGAATAATACTAATTGAAATAAATACTTTCGGTGGAAGAGTTGATTCGGCTACGGAAATAAGAGATTTATTAATTAAGGCGGATGTTCCGGTTATTGCTTTCGTCAGTGAACGGGCTTGGTCGGCTGGGGCGTTGATTACATTGTCCGCGCCGAAAGTTGTAATGGCTCCCGGAAGTAGTATAGGGGCTGCCGAACCTAGACCGTTCGATGAAAAGGCGGTTTCTGCCTTGAAAGCAGAATTTGAAGCAACCGCTGAACGTACAGGGCGTAACAAGCAAGTTGCCGCGGCTATGGTTGATGCCGATGTAGTCATAGAAGATTTGATTGCCAAAGATAAGATTCTTACTCTTTCTACGCAAGACGCTGTGGAATGGGGCATGGCAGATTTTATTGCCAATAATCGTCATGAGGTTTTGAACCGATTAGGATATGATGAATATGATCTGATTGAGTTGCAACCCCATTGGGCTGAGCGAATAGCTCGTTTTTTAACTAATCCAACGGTTAGTTCCTTGCTATTAACATTAGGATTTTTAGGATTGGTTGTGGAAGTAACGACTCCCGGCTGGGGTGTACCGGGTACTGCAGGTGTGATTTCTTTGATATTATTTTTCGGTGGGCGTTTCGTAAGTGGATTTGCCGGATTTGAAGAAATTGGACTTTTCCTTTTAGGTCTTATTTTACTCTTTATTGAAGGCTTTATTATTCCCGGTTTTGGCATAGTAGGTATACTGGGAATCGTCTCGGTTGTAACTAGTATAATTTTAGTTTTTGGGGATATACAAGTTGCATTAATCAGCCTATCCATAGCCTTAACCGTCAGTATCATAGCTTTTGCTTTTTTATGGAAGAACATTAAAAATACCAAGTTTTGGAAACGCGTAGTACTTTCACATTCCGAATCAAAAGAACTGGGTTATCGAGCGCCTTCGAGCTATGAACACCTTTTGGGTAAAAGGGGTACGACAATCAGTACACTTAGACCCGCGGGTACCATTGTTATAGAAGATAATCGCGTTGATGTTGTATCGGAGGGTGGATTTATTTCTGTAAATTCTTTAGTGGAAGTTGTCGCCACAGAAGGAACAAAGGTTATAGTTCGTGAAATAGAAGACTAACAAACTTTTAAGGAGGTTTATGTATGCCAACAATTTTTGCCGGATTGTTTTTACTAGTTTTACTGTTTTTTGTGATAATCCTATTTAGCTTTGTGCCGGTGGGCTTATGGATTTCGGCCATTGCAGCTGGGGTAAACGTGGGTTTACTCAGCTTGGTGGGTATGCGTCTTCGACGTGTTGTACCAAGCAGAATTATTCTTCCCTTTATTAAGGCCCAAAAGGGTGGAGTGGAAACAACTATTGATAAATTGGAAGCACACTTTCTAGCAGGTGGAAATGTGGATAATGTGGTAGATGCTTTAATTGCAGCTAATAGGGCTGATATCCCCTTACCATTTGAGCGGGCAGCGGCTATTGATTTAGCCGGTAGGAATGTTCTCGAAGCTGTGCAAATGAGCGTAAACCCTAAAGTAATAGAAACGCCTTTGATTTCCGCCGTTGCTAAAGACGGTATTGAGCTTAAGGCTAAGGCAAGGGTAACAGTACGTGCAAACATCGAGCGTTTGGTGGGTGGAGCAGGAGAAGCCACAATCATTGCCAGAGTAGGAGAAGGTATTGTAACTACTGTTGGATCAAGTGCTTCACATGCTGAGGTTTTGGAGAATCCTGATAGAATCTCCCGCCTAGTTCTGGATAAAGGATTAGATTCCGGCACTGCATTTGAAATTCTTTCCATTGATATTGCCGACGTCGATGTGGGACGAAACATCGGTGCACGTTTACAAATGGATCAGGCCGATGCGGATAAAAATATTGCCCAAGCAAAAGCAGCCGAAAGACGTTTTGCTGCGCAGGCAAGGGAGCAGGAAATGAAGGCTTCGGTGCAAGAAATGCGCGCGCAAGTTGTTCAGGCAGAAGCAGAGGTTCCTAAGGCTCTTGCAGACGCACTTCGCGAAGGTAAACTAGGAGTAATGGATTATTATAATATGCAAAATATTATGGCTGATACTCAAATGAGAGATAGTATTGGAAAAGAAAATAAAGGCGAAGATTCCAATTCAAATAATGACGGATCACCACGGTAGGTGAGATTATGGAAAATTTAGCCGGACTTATTGTTACTCTCGTTATGGTGTTTATTGGAAGTAGTATCTCTAAGAAAGCCGCGGAAAAATCTACACCGCAACCAAGACGTACTACAACTAAACCCGATCCTTATCATATTGAACTTGGGGACACGTACGAGGTGCCGGAAAAGAACGTTGAAGAAGATGCTAAAGATGGTTCAATACAAAGAATCTTTGAAACACTAGAAGAGGTTTCAAACGATAAAGAAGAATCACAAAGCCAATTTGGCGAGAGGATTTCCAAGACAAGTGTGGTTAATGTTGAAGGGCGTTCAATACAAAGGAAGGGCTATGAGCAAATAGATGTCAAGAAATACGATTTGGCTCAAGCCATTATTGTATCGGAAATAATACGGAAACCACGAGCTTTAAGACCGTGGCCCCATAGATAAGCAAAAGAGGTTAGGACCGTTAAGGTCTAACCTCTTTTTTTTGAGCATAAATCTAAGTGAGAGGGGGGAGATGATGAGACCGGTAAGTGAAAAAATAAAGAGAAGAGTTGCCGGAATTTTGGATTTACCTTCAGAAGTCATGTTAGATCATGCCATAATCAATCTTATGGGTGATACAGAAGCCAAAATTACAAATCATAAAGGCCTTGTTCAATATAGTCCTGTCTTAATTAAAGCAAGCTCGCTACAGGGTTTCATTGAGGTGATAGGTGAAAACTTAGAGATTGCCTCCTTTTCCTCCGATGAAATTAAAATAGTGGGGCGAATAAATCAGGTGATGCTAAAATGATGTTATATTTATGGATGTGGTGGAAAGGTTATGTAACTATACGTTTGAGAGGTCCCGGTTTAGAGCGTTTGCTAAACAAAATTGCGACTTTAGATATTCAGATTTTCAAAATACATCGCTTAACAGAAGATACAATGATAATTCGTATGGGCGCAAAAAATTATGCGCAACTTCGGCCTCTTCTTAGGGGCTCACCCATAAGAATCACCATTTTAGACAGGCATGGATTACCATTTTTAATACAAAGATTCAAAATTCGTTCGTTTTTAGTCGTTGGTCTTGTTGCATCACTTTCGTTTATGATTTATCTTTCGAACTTTATCTGGTTTATTGAAGTAGAAGGTAACGAAAACATTTCCCCGGCATTACTGAACATAGCCATTGAAGATTTGCGCATACAAACAGGTGTAAAAAGGAGCAGTATTAATTCACGTGCTCTCGAATCGGAACTACTGTTGCGTTTTCCATCTTTATCTTGGGTTAAGATAAGTGTGGAAGGTGTAAAACTACAAATCTTATTATCGGAGCGCAAGGGTATAGAAGAGGATTATGGTGGAGCGGGCCATGTATATGCAGA